>JAFAXJ010000680.1 GCA_019241095.1 Verrucomicrobiota bacterium
GTTTCTACGATCCGAGGGCGGATTACACCATCCAGCACTTCCTCGACGACCCTGATAGCGATGTCGTCCGTAATGCGTAAGCCATTAACAAATTTCGTACCATGACCTGCTTCGCGTAACCGCTGCGTGATTGTCTTTCCTCCGCCATGGACCAGAACAGGGTTTATTCCAACCGCTTCCAAAAAGACCACATCTTTGAGAAGCCGCTCGATGACGTGATCATCCTCCATTGCACTCCCGCCGTACTTGATCACGAAAGCTTGACCACGGAATCTCTGAATGAAAGGCAAAGCTTCCAACAACGCTTCGGTCTTTTGAAACCCGAGTTCATTCTGCATTTGTGCCACTTTACCTTTCAGGTTATTCGCCCATGTTCAGCTGCACGTAGTCTGGCGTAAGATCAGTCGTAAACACCTTGTATTCCGCTGCCCCTAAATGCAGGTCAATGGTGATAGTGAACTTTTTGTTTTGAAGTATTTCTCGAAGCTTGTCCTCCGGTGTTCCACTTGCGATCCCGTGCTGCGTGGCGATGACTCCGTTGAAAAATATGTCTATCATCTCCTCTCGAACCTTCGCCGATGAGTAGCCCACAGCAGCCATAATTCTTCCCCAATTAGGGTCCCGTCCAAACCATGCGCATTTAGCCAAGTTGGAATTAGCGATGGCCTGGGCCGCTTTTCTCGCATCTTGATAAGTTGCGGCGCCTTTAACGTGAACCTCAACGAATTTGGTTACTCCCTCACCATCTTCCACGATCATTCGCGCAAGCCGACGTGTTACGAAATTAAGCGCTTCGCCCAGAAGAGCGTACTCTTTTTGATCTGGCAACACCGGCGGGTTCTCGGCTTTTCCATTTGCGAGGCAAATTGCTGTATCGTTTGTACTCATATCACCATCAACAGTGATAGGGTTGAACGACTGTTCGACGCTTGCCGAAAAGAGATCCTGCAGATCTCTTTTGGCAATCTGGGCATCAGTCGTGACGAAGCAGAGCATGGTCGCCATGTCTGGGTTAATCATTCCGGCGCCTTTCGCCACCCCTCCAATCCGAATAGCACAATTTCCGACGCTTAGTTCAACCGCAACCTGCTTTTCAAAAGTATCAGTCGTCATTATCGCTTGAGCCAGGCGCGTGCTGCCATCTGTCTTCAGGTCCGCAACTAACGCCGGTACAGCCTTTTCAATCTTCTCAATTGGCAGCTGCCTGCCGATTCTCCCTGTCGAACAGACGAGAATTTGACGTTCTTTATATTTTGATTCGCGAGCCGCCGCCTGAGTCATTCTCCTGGCATCCTGAATACCAGTTGACCCAGTACAGGCATTTGCGTTGCCACTGTTGACAATGATTCCACGCGTTTCACTCGAGCGAATATGCGCAGCTGACACCCTTACAGGGGCTGCTTTGATTTTGTTGGTCGTGAACGTGGCGGCTGAAACGGCCGGAAAGTCCGAAATCACTAAACCTAAGTCCAGCTTCCCAGTTGAGCCCTCCTTGATTCCGCAGTGAACTGCCCCAGCCCGAAACCCTTTCGGTGCGGTGATTCCTCCAGTTATCTCGAATAATCCAGGTTCCATGTGTGAGGAAAACTCCTTGTGTACCACCACAACGAGTTTCAAGCCGAGTTCTTTTCGCGAAAAATCATCGAGCTAGGCGGGCCAACGATTAAGATTCTATTTTCGACGATTAAACCTTTTATCTATTCGGTCCTCTATGGTCGAACATCGGCCAAACGGGCACAATCCTGAGTCTTACAACTGCTGGCAGTGCCTGTTTAATGATGTAGTATCCCAGTTCTAGCATGGCAGAACCGCGAAAATCAGATCGTCAAGCGATGACCGACCTGGAACGCTTACGTCACTCGTGTGCTCATGTCCTTGCAACAGCGATTTTACGTTTCTGGCCGGGAGCTCAGTTCGCCGCCGGTCCTCCCGTCGAGAACGGTTTTTATTACGACCTGGAATTGGAGCATCGAATCACTCCAGAAGATCTCGTTGCAATCGAACGAGAGATGAAGAAGGTCGTGGAAGAAAACCAGCTTTTCGAACGCATTGCTGTATCTCGAGAAGAAGCCATTCGTCTCGCCAACGAAGGAAGCCTTGGATCGATCGGGGCTCGATCTGAGCCCAGTAAATTCAAGCTCGACATCCTTCAAGGTATTTCGCCGAACGAGGAGATCTCATTGTATCGCAATGGAGATTTCACGGATTTATGCGCAGGTCCTCACGTAACGCGAACCGGCGAGATAGGCGCCTTTAAACTGACATCTGTAGCTAGCGCCTATTACAAAGGGGATCCTAACAATGCTCAATTGCAAAGGGTTTACGGCACCGCGTTTAAGTCTCCCACAGAGCTCGACGCCTATTTCGCCCAGATTGAAGAGGCAAAGAAACGCGATCACCGCAAACTCGGTCGGGAACTCAATCTGTTTTGCATTGATGAGGAAGTCGGTCCGGGGTTGGTTCTTTGGAAGCCAAAAGGGGCCGTCATTCGAAGAGAGCTTCAGCGTTTCATATCCGAAGAACTCAGAAAACAGCTTTACACGGAAGTCTTTACACCTCACATCGGCAGGTTGGCCCTTTACCGGACTTCCGGCCACTACCCTTACTACCGCGAATCACAATTCCCGCCGCTCATTGAGCCCGAAATGCTCAGCCGATTAGCACTCGAGGGTTGTAGCTGCGCCGATCTCGCTCACAAGCTTGAGGCTGGAGATGTCGACGGTTATCTGCTCAAACCGATGAACTGCCCAATGCACATCAAAATCTATTCATCGGAACTGCGCTCCTACCGCGATCTGCCCATCCGTCTAGCCGAATTTGGAACGGTTTACCGGTGGGAACAGTCCGGCGAGTTGGGCGGCATGACCCGAGTGCGTGGTTTCACGCAGGATGATGCACACATTTTCTGTACGGAAGAACAGCTGACACAGGAGCTGCAGTCTTGCCTGCAGTTGGTTCTGAAAGTGTTAGGAACACTCGGAATGCACTCCTACCGAGTCAGGCTCGGTCTTCGAGACCCGAATTCAGCAAAGTTTGTCGGGGCGTCTGAGCATTGGGACAAAGCAGAAGAAGCTCTTCGCAAGGGTGTGGAGTTCCTAAACATTGCCTATACTGAAGAAACAGGTGAAGGTGCCTTTTACGGGCCGAAAATCGACTTCGTGGTCCGAGACGTAATCGGCCGTGAATGGCAACTCGGTACCGTTCAAGTTGATTACGTCCTACCGCAAAGATTTGGTCTTTCCTATGTTGCGGCCGATAACACGCAACGTCGCCCAGTAATGATTCACCGAGCCCCCTTCGGTTCCTTGGAAAGATTTTGCGGCGTTCTCATTGAACATTTCGCTGGCAGTTTTCCGGTCTGGCTAGCTCCGGAGCAGGTCAGAATACTTCCTATCTCTGAGAAACATATTAGCTATGCTGAAACTATTCTGAATCTCTTTTCTGAAACAGGTATCAGGACAACCCTCGACAAAAGCTCGGAGAAAGTCGGGGCCAAGATTCGCCTTGCTCAGCAGGAGAAGGTCCCATATATGTTGGTTCTCGGTGCGCGAGAAGAACAGGCTGGCCAGGTTGCTGTACGCAGCCGAAAAGCTGGCGACGAAGGAGCTGTGAGCGCAACCCAATTCGTGGAAAGAATCCTGAAAGAAGTCGAAGAACGTCAATTAAATTGAGTGCCCTTGCTCAGCTCCCCAGGGCGACTCTGAGGAGATAGTCTTATTCAGCAACAGCAGATCCGAGTAAATAGCCGAATTCGTGCACGCGAAGTACGAGTGATTCTCGGCACAACCAACGAGCAGCTTGGGGTGATGAAACTCCAAGACGCCCTACGACGAGCGCAGTCGGTGGGGCTCGATCTCGTTGAAGTAGCGCCAACCGCTAACCCGCCTGTTTGTAAGATCGTCGATTTCGGCAAATATCGTTATGATCTTTCAAAACAGGATCGCGAACGCAAATCAACAACGTCCAAACTCAAAGAGATCAAATTCCGCGTGAACATTGATCCTCACGATTACATGATCAAGGTTCGGCACGCAGAGCAGTTTCTGGACAAGGGAAACAAGGTAAAGTTTCAACTTCAGTTCCGTGGGCGTGAGATGAGCCATAAAGAACTTGGAGACCAACTGATGTACCGGCTCAAAGATGATCTCTCAACCATGGGTCAAGTTGAGATGGAACCTAAATTGATGGGTAAAAGCATCAGCATGACGATGTCTCCGCTTCCGGCAAGCAAGCGAAAATTGCGCTTCACTGTTGAAAATGAGGAACTGCCGCCTGAGCCTGTTGACTTGGAGGAGTAAGCTGCGATCAATCGCCAGCGAAAGGGCGTCAAAATATTTAGACCTTTCGCCAGCACCTCAGCAGTGAGCTGCTGGGGGTTGGTGTTTAACCAGAAATTATCGGTTTGCTCTCGTATAGGTTGCTGAGCAACCATTTGACGTGAGGACCCGAAGATCGTAACCCAGCGGTTCAGTGCCGGGTTCAGGTAATCCAAGCGCGAGCGTCCTTTCGGGGGCGGTGATCTGATTTTTCCTTGTCATTTAGAGTCGCCCGGCATCGACCGCCCATGAAGAGACGGTCGTGTTTTTCTGTTTTAACCTCACAGTTCGTCGCAGATCCCCGCGAAAAAAAATATTTCGGTGCTCCGAGCACAGGAGTAGGGACTCGCAGCGCGCCCGACTCCCGACTCCTTGACATGCTCCAACTCCGCATGTACTCATCTATCCCTCGGTTGCTGAAACCGACCACCTATGGCTGTCACAGAGATCATTCTGAAAGAAAACGTTCCTGGATTGGGGGCAGAAGCCGATATCGTCAAGGTCCGTGTGGGTTATGCCCGAAACCTTTTGATCCCGACGGGAAAAGCCTATGAGATTACGCCGGCTAACCTGAAGCGTCTTAACCTGTTGAAGGCCAAACGTGCAGAGCGCGAGGGCAAAGAATTAAATGACGCTGAGGAGTTCGCGCGAAAGATTTCTAGGGTTAACCTGCAATTCATGCTCGAAACCGGGGAGACTGGAAAAGCTTTCGGCTCAGTTACGGCAAAAGACATTCAGGACAAGCTGCAGGCAGAACATCAAATTACCGTTGATCGGCATAGGATCGAATTAGAAAGGCCGATTAAAGAAAGCGGAGAAAAAGAGATCAGCATCCGGCTGCATCACAATGTTACTGCAGTATTGAAGATAGAGATAAAATTTCCCCCTCCCCCACCTGCCGCTGCTGAGCCAGAACCGGCAGAAGCCAAAAAACCTAGGCGCCGAGTGAGATCCGCAACTTAATAGACGGGATAAATGGCGAAAGGTTCTCGAGGTTTTGTCAAACCTGCTGAGAACCCTGGAAAAATTCTGGGGCAGGAATCGGGAATAGCCAAATCCGATTATTCACAACCTGTTCACAGTCTATTAACTGGAAGAGAGATACCCCGATCATTGCCGTTTAGCGAGGACGGCGAGAAAGGGGTTCTTTGTTCGCTTTTACTATCGCCACGGGAAGTTGCTGATCTCTGTGTACTCCGCCTGCAGGCCGACGCGTTCTACATTCCCGCCCACCAAATCATTTATAATCTAGTCCTGGAGTTCAGCAGCAAGGGCAAACCGATTGATTTTGTTTCGCTGAAACAAACTCTGAAAGACCGTAACCAGCTCGAGGAAGTAGGAGGAGCAGAGCAGATAAATGCTCTGTTCAGTTTCGTTCCATCCGCTGCTAACGCCAGTTACTACATAGAGATCATCCGCGAAAAATACCTTCTTCGACGGATGATCCTTACCTGTAACAAACTGTCAGGCCAATGTTATGAGCAGCAAGAAGAACTCGAACCGCTGCTCGACGAAGCGGAACGAGAAATTTTTGCCATCACTGGTGAACATGTCAAAACAGAGATCGTGCTTACAAAAGATCTTGTGATGGAAGCTATCGAACAGATCGAAAAACTCTACGAGACTCGCGGTGCCGTTACTGGTCTACCGACTGGCTTCATTGAACTGGATCGGATGACCAGTGGCTTGCATCCTTCTGAGATGGTCGTGATAGCTGCTCGGCCGAGCATGGGAAAGACAGCTTTGGCCATGAATATCGCTGAATATGTCTCTATGGAGGTGGAAAAAGCCGTTGCGGTATTCAGCCTGGAAATGAGCAGCCAAAATCTTGTGCAACGGCTTCTTTGCTCCAGGGCTAAGGTGAATCTGCAGCGTGTACGGAACGGCTTTCTGAACGAAAGAGATTTCCCCAATCTCACGGCCGCGGCAGCTAAGCTGGCCGCTGCGAAAATGTTTATTGATGATACACCCGGAATGACGATCACCGAGTTGCGCGCGAAGTCTCGTCGCCTCAAATCCCGATACGACATTCAATTGATTGTTATTGACTATCTTCAGCTCCTTCGCTCTATGAGTCGTCGAGCTCAGGATAATCGACAGCTTGAAATTTCAGAAATCTCCGGGGGCATCAAAGCCTTGGCGAAAGAGCTTGATGTTCCGATAATCGTGATCGCGCAGCTTAATCGCCAACCTGAGGCACGCGCGAAAGAGGGCGGCAGGCCCCGATTAAGTGATCTTCGGGAATCGGGTTCGATTGAGCAGGATGCGGATTTAGTCGGCTTACTTGTCCGAGCTGAGTATTACGAAACGGACGAAGACGCCAAACAGGAAAAAGAAGGCGAAGCGGAACTAATTATCGCTAAGCAGCGTAATGGTCCAACCGGCGATATTCCTTTGGTTTTTCTCAAGGAATACACTCGATTCGAGAATAGAGCTCGAGATTCGCGCTAAAGACCAGGTGGAATCGCAATCTCGACGTGCCTCCACTTTGGCATGCATCTCGGACGTTTGCCTAAAGAAGAATCACCGAATCTTGTGCAAGTTCCTCTTGTAATTTTCTAGAGCCCCTTCCACCATATCTAGTGGTTCTGTAAACTGAACCTTCTAGATGCGCTGCCCTAAGTGTGGTAAAGCTGAAGACAAGGTTATCGATTCGCGTTCCGCGAAGGCCGGATCAGCTATCAGGCGTCGCCGAGAATGCCTGACTTGTCAGCACCGCTTCACGACTTATGAAGAAATCGAACGACGCGATCTGCGTGTGATTAAGCGGGACGGAACTCACGAAGCATTTCATAAGCAAAAGCTCCTTGGCGGGATGATTAAGGCCTGCGAAAAAAGACCTGTGAGTTATGACGCGCTGGCTCGCGCTGCCGAAGAGATTATTCAGGAGCTCGAACAAAGCTTTGATCATGAAGTTCCAAGTAGCGCTATCGGCGTACGGGTTATGGAACGCCTGCACAATCTAGATGACGTAGCCTACATCCGCTATGCTTCTGTGTATCGACATTTCCAAGACATTGGCGAATTCATTCACGAAATCGAATCTCTTGGCCGGAAAATCAAACGTAATTCACAGCAGCCAGACCTTTTTGTAAAATGATTGCATTGAAAGATTCGCTACCCTTGTTACGGGCTGGTGATCAATTGTTTTCCATCAGGGACAACTGGCTCCAGAAATGTTTAGAACGAGCTGCGATTTTGGCAGGGTACAATCGATGGTGGCTCTCCGTCCATGTAACTACTGCTATCCTCTGCTACTTATCGAGCGAATACGAAGGCACTGTCGTCACCCTGAAACAGATCGAAGAAATAATTCGGTCAGTACTCCTGGCCATTGGATATTCGGAAATCGCGAGCCGCTTTGAAATGTTCAATCCTCCTTTCGAGCTCTCGTTACCGAAGCTGGCCGAAGAAGCAGGCCCAGGATACGAATTGGCCTTTTTCTCTCTGCTGAAGCAACGTATGGAACCCGCGTTATCAAAGCGAGCGTCTAGCCTCGAAATCTCAGGACTCCGACCCTGTGTTCGTTCCCTGCAATCGGTGAAGACCTGGAGTACAAACTGCACGACATTATGCACCGAAATTGTGCAGTTCGTA
>JAFAXJ010000017.1 GCA_019241095.1 Verrucomicrobiota bacterium
TGAGGCAATATCGGGCTTTCAGATTCAGGTTTCGAACCGAGTCATTGCCACAGAGGTCCTTTGGCCCGCTCTTGAGGTTGTCCACAGGTTCGTTCCATTGTCACGTGAGCCAATCCAGGTTTCCCCCCAGCTGCAGAATACCCGGCATTCTCTCTTCAGCCTCGGCCAGTTGCGACCTGGGCCCTTCAGTATGATTATTCGGACCCCCGGACATATACCAGTCGACAATCAAATCTCAGCGATTGCCTTCAGTATCATACAGGTATTGCGCCGTTACAGAACGCTGTCGAACATGAAAGCGAGCTCCAGCTGAGAAAGCCGACCAAATGAGCGCAAATTCGAGGATTTCTATCGCAGTCAGATGAGCTTGCTCTTTAATCGAAGGTTCAGTTATACATGGGATATCGCGCGTAGCGATTTGGTGGCGGGCGCCACGGTCGCCGCGATCGCGATTCCCCAGGCGATGGCCTACGCTCTCATCGCCGGAGTTGATCCCCGCTTCGGCCTGTACTCGGCGATTGTCGTCACGCTCGTCGCTTCAATTTTCGGATCATCCTCCCATCTGATCAATGGGCCGACAAACGCTATCTCGCTTGTGGTCTTCGCTGCGCTAATCGGGTACGAGACGCGCTTCGACGCCTTTGAGGCAATGTTCCTTCTGGGGATTATGGTGGGTGTTGTTCAGATCTTAATCGCTGTCTTCAAATTCGGAGATCTGACGCGGTACATTTCCGAGTCGGTTGTGCTCGGATTCATGGCGGGTGCGGGTCTGCTGGTGGCTATCGGCCAAGTTGGCAATTTTTTGGGTGTAACAAAAACTGGAGGCAGCGGTCATTCGGTGCTGGCGGGCCTATGGGAAACACTCACCCAAAGTGGTCCTTTCAATCTTTATGCGGTCGGTCTCGGCCTAGGTACGCTCCTTACTGCACTGGCTCTGCGGAGAGTAATAGAAAAATATAGGTTGCCACAAATGGATATGCTGGTTGCGCTAATCATCGCCGCCTTGGTCGCCACCTATTTCGGCTGGTCGATACCAAAGCCAGACGGTAAGACAATCATCTCCGTTGTGGGAACCGTTCCGGCCGCCCTGCCGTCGTTCCACATCCCGGAAATCAGGTTCGAGTCGATTCACCGGCTCTTTGGCAGTACTATAGCGATATCCTTCCTTGGCTTACTCGAAGCGCTCGCCGTTGCCAAGTCGATAGCAACCCACACTCGCCAACCCTTGGACTACAATCGTCAGTGTCTCGCCGAGGGAATTGGTAATCTGGTTGGCGGTTTTTTCCGGTGTTTGCCTGGCTCCGGCTCTTTGACCCGCTCGGCAATCAACTATCAGTCAGGCGCGGTTAGCCGTATGTCTGGCATCTATTCCAGTGTTATTGTCGGCGTTGTCGTACTCGCGCTTGGGCCTTACGCTCGTTTTATCCCCAAGCCAGCGCTTGCTGGTCTGCTGTTTATCACCGCAGCCCGGTTGATTGATTGGAAGCGTCTCACATATGCAATCCGCGCAACCCGGTTTGATGCAGTGCTTGTGTTCGTGACGGCTCTCTCAGCGATCTTCATCAGCGTCGAGGATTCCATTCTTATTGGTGTAGCGATTTCCCTCCTCCTATTTATTCCCCGCGCTGCCAAGCTAGGAATTCGAGAACTCATTGTTACGCCGGAGCGGGTTGTGCGCGAACGTCGGGCTGGCGAGCCGCGTTCACCGTCACTCATCATCTATGACCTTGAGGGCGAACTCTTTTTTGGCGCCGCACCGGAACTGGATCGCTATTTGGACGAAATCAAGGAGGAGACGATCAGGACCGGAATCAAGTACGTGATCCTGCGCTTAAGACGGGTGCGAAACCCGGACGTGGTTGTGATCGAGCACCTCGAACGCTTCTTGCGCGAGGCGGAAAAACGTGCCGTCACCGTATTGTTGGCTGGCGTCCGCCCGAATTTCGCAAAGGTCCTGAGGAACGTTCAATTCAATAAGTGGCTGCCGACAGAACGCATTTACACGGAGACAGGAGCGTCGTACTCAGCGACCCTCAATGCGGTACGCGACGCCTACAAGCTCCTCGGTCAGAGTAAGACCGCGGAGAAAGATGCAGCCTACTATCTAGTTTGATTTCCTCGCGAGCACACTCCGCAGCTCCTGGCTATCCTCGACGAGCGTGAACCGGTGAGACCAGCTTGGCCTGTTGTGCCCCTGCCTGCCGTTTCGTGAAAGATTTAATGGTCGACAATCACCGGCGGACAAGGCTGTCATGAGCTACGGAAACATGCTTCTTCATGAGCACGAGACGACAAAAAGCCGAAGTCGTTGTGGTTGGG
>JAFAXJ010000077.1 GCA_019241095.1 Verrucomicrobiota bacterium
TGACGAACGCTCCGAAGTCGTTGGCCGATGCTTGATTGCAAACCCGTGTCAACGAATGTGATTCGCCAGTCGTCTATGTCGCTGCGGATTAAATCGACTTTGCGGCCGCCCTGCGAGAGCACAAAATCGTTGGAAACTGCCTCGTCATAGCGAAGAAAATAATCCTTGATCTTGTCCGCTTTGTACCCAAGGCAAAGAATGAAATCCTTATGCCCGAAGTGTGCATAATATTTCATTACGTGCCATAACACTGGACGATAACCGAGCGGAACGAGCGGTTTTGGGATATTATCGCCAAATTCTCGAAGACGCGTACCTAAGCCGCCGCAAAATAACACCACTTTCATGTGACTTTCCTTAGTTATACGACCTTTTCTCTTCCGGCTTTACTAAACAATTTTGACCCTAAGAATCGAGCTTCATGAAATCAGGCCCCGGCTCGAGCATTAGCTCGGTGTTCCTGTGCTACAGAACAGAAAGCATGTACAACCGCCAGGCCAGGATTGCAGGAATTTAAACGACAATCTCTGCCGAAGGAATGGGAACAATAAACTTCGCCCCCCACGCACGCGCGTAGCTCAGCTGCGCCAAAATCTCTTGTTTGAGGTTCCAAGGGAGGATCAGAATAAAGTCGGGTTTTCGCTCCGAGATATGTTCGACAGGATAGATCGGGATGTGCGTGCCAGGCAGGAATCGGCCTTGCTTGTAGGGATTTCGATCTACAGTAAAATCCACAAAATCTGTCCGGATTCCGCAATAGTTCAGTAAGGTGTTCCCCTTGCCCGGTGCGCCATATCCTGCGACAATCTTCCGTTGACGCTTGAGCCCTATCAGGAGGTCTAGAAGCGCCCTCTTCGACTCTTTTACTTGCTCAGCAAAATTTGCGTACGTCTCCATCTTGTCCAGGCCGGCTGAAAGCTCCCGTTCCCGCATTTCGACCACTGAAGACATCACTGGGTGGGCGTGATTCTCCTTGCGTCGGGCATATATCCGGATCGATCCCCCATGGGTCGGAATTTCCTCAACATCAAAAAGAGTGAGACCGTGCGCGGAAAATATTCGCTCAACCGTCAGGAAAGAGAAGTAGGAGAAGTGCTCATGATAAATCGTATCGTATTGATTTTCCTCCATGAGGCGTATCAAGTGCGGGAACTCGAGCGTTGCCACACCCGAAGGCTTTAGCACTATGCGGATTCCAGCCACGAAATCATTAAGGTCGGGAACCTGTGCCAGAACGTTATTCCCAATGACAAGATCGGCGTTTTGTCCATTCTCAAGCATCTCTCTTGCGCTCTCGCGGCCAAAAAATCTAACCAGCGTTGGAATCCCTTTTTCGACAGCAACTTTGGCGACGTTAATTGCCGGTTCGACTCCTAGAACCGGTATTTGCTTCTTCACGAAATACTGAAGCAAATAACCATCGTTGCTTGCGAGCTCGACAGCCAGGGTATCGGGCCCAAGTCCTAAGCGCCTGGTAATCATTTCCACATAACACTGAGAGTGCTGAAGCCAGCTGTCCGAATAGGACGAGAAGTAGGCGTACTCCGAAAATATGTGTTCAGGACTTACATATTGGGGCAATTGAACCAGGTAACAGGCCTCGCAAACTTGCACGTGAAGCGGATAAAATGGCTCCATGTTGTTGAGCTCGCTCGCCTGTAAATAGCTTTCGCATAGAGGCGACATGCCTAAGTCTACGAACGTGGTCGTAAGCTCGCGCCGACAAAATCGACAGCCCGAAGCCGGATTGTTTACGGCGGATTTTCCTGGAGAATCACAGGCGATTGTCTGAAGCATTTAGTTATACCTCCGGAATACCGGCTTAACCGATCTACCTACCAGGTAATTTTCGACACCTTGCTGCAACGCTTTAGCGTAGATTTTCAATGCGTGATCAACCGCTTCGATGGTGCGATCAACCTCGGCGTTGGTATGTGCGTAGCTAATGACAAAGCTCGGCGGAATAATGCCCTGACGGATCATTTCCTGGAGAAATAAGGTCCGAAATTCCTGAGACGGCTTTTCAGAGAGATCAAATGTGGTATAAGTCAGGCAACACGGCTTCCCGATTACTTTGAAATATTTTCCTAGCGCACAGCTCCTGATCACCTCCGTAATACCATCGCGCAAACGAGCTCCAAGCGCCCAAATTGTTTCAATGACCGGCTTTTCCTCGTAAATTCGCATGACCTCGAGAGCGGCCGCCAATGCGGGGTTTTCTGCCCCGTGCGTAAGAGAAAGCAAGAAAACACGCGCCTTATTATGATGAAGTCCACCCAAGCGCATAATCTCCTCTCGTCCAACCAGAGCTGAAACCGCGAATCCGTTTCCTAAAGCTTTACCGAACGTGCTTAGGTCCGGCTGAATCCCGTAATAAGATTGCGCGCCACCGATGTGCCATCGAAATCCGGTAATCATCTCGTCCAAAATGAAAACGGCCCCGTTTTTGTGGCATAACGC
>JAFAXJ010000277.1 GCA_019241095.1 Verrucomicrobiota bacterium
AGACCAACAATGTAAATCTCTGGATTACCATCTTTGCTCATTGTGCATGCAAGCCGACTTCCATCCGGAGAGAAGGCAGCGCCCGAGTTAGTGCCGGGAAATTTCACTATTCGGCTCCTCGCACCGGTCGCTAAATCTACAAGATAAATATCCGCGTACCCGCTTTGATAACCAGTATAGGCTAGCTTTCGTCCGTTAGGTGATAATGCGGGACTCACGCTAATAGCACCATCGTGAGTAAGTTGTACGAGGCCGAAGCCGTCGTAATCGCTATTGTATATTTCTTTGTGCCCGGTTCGATTAGCGACAAAAGCGATTTTTGAAAGCGCTATCCCCTTTTGCCCGGTTAAGGTTTCGACTAAATCGTTGATGAATTGATGGGCAGTGTGCCGGGTTTCGCCAGAATAGACCTTTTGGAGAACAATCCCCCCGGTATTGTCTTTGGCCTGAGCTTCTAAGCTGTTACCACTGGAATTGCCGGTCACCGCAATCTCATCAGCTCCACCTGAGCTCAGGGTTAGCGCACCGGAAAGTTGAATATCAGTTTTCAGGATGTTCGTTGCTTGAGGGCCAGCACTGCCCGAGATATCTTTTACATTCACCATCACGCCAGTCCCTTTGCGAACAGTGATTACCGGCGACGGCGGAGATTGCGCGTACAAGCTGGTCATTAGCCCAAGGTAAACTAAGAGAATCGGGGAGGATCTAATCATGATTGGTTGCTTTTCGCCCTTTTAGCAGTAAGTAACCGATTTTCCATGCACAATCTGGTTCTACGTGATTGGCTGTCATTATTTTAAGATCGAATAGCGGAAAACGCTCCTCGGCTCCCAGCCCCTGAACTATCTTCTTCTTTACAGCCCCGCTTTGTGATCGATAGGGTCACCGTCAGTGATCAACTCTCGGGTTCGTAAGGCATTTGTGCTAGGGGCAGGTTTGGGAACGCGCCTTCGGCCGATTACTACAGTAGTGCCAAAGCCATTGCTTCCGATCTTCGGGAAGCCGATTATCACGTTTGCTTTCGATCATCTGATCAGCTTGGGAGTCGAACACATTATCGTTAATACTCACTATCTGAGTGAAAATTTCCTGAGGGCTTTCCCTTCCAATTATCGAACAGTACAACTTGAACTGGTTTATGAGAAAATCCGGCTGGAAACCGGGGGCGCCATTAAGAACGTGGAATGTCGTATCGGTAATGAACCTTTTTTTGTGTATAGCGGTGATATCCTCACCGACATCGATCTCGACGTTCTTTTGAGAGAGCATTTTGATCACCAGAATGAGGTAACGTTGGCGCTGCGCAGCACGGGCTTGGCAGCAAGTGTCGGTTTCGAGCCACAGACTGCGAGAGTCACCGCCTTCATGTTGTCCCCCCTTGCAAGCAAAGAAAGTGGATACGATTTCGCCGGAGTTTCTATCTGGAATCCCTCGATTTTCAACCGCATCCCTTCTGGTGAGCCCCTATCTTTGATTTCGATTTTAATGGGCCGATTGAAGGATGGTGGAAAAATTGGAGGAGTGGTTCTCGAAGAAAATGAATGGTTTAATATCGGAACTCGCGCCGATTTCTTGAGAGCGTACCGCACAATTTACAACGTCAGATGGTGGCCAGCCTATATCGAACAGTCAGATTCGCCTGCCATCACCCGGATCGACGACCCCTTCTCGAACATCAAAATCCTCGGCGCTTCATATGTAGAACCAACCTGCCAACTGGGCGGTAATATAACTCTTCAAGATTCAATCATTCTTTCGGGATCTTCTCTCCGAAGCGGAACCTCAATGAAATGTTGTGTCGTAGCAGGGGCTACGATCCAAGCAGGAGAGTACCAAAACGCAGATTTTGCATGAGTCTTGATATATTCATAAGCCAAACACGCCGTTTCTTTCCTCATCTTCACGGGGCTGAAGTTGACGTTTCACCTCTTGAGAAAGGAGGTTCAAATCGACACTACTACCGTATTCGAGTCGGTGTAGACGATTCGTTGATTTTGGTGAAATATGACACTACCAAAGCTGAGAATAGGCGCTTCGTTTCCATTGCGCAATTCCTCAACCGTTTTGGAGTTAAGGCTCCATTAGTCTATCATCACGATCCAGAGCAGGGTTTGATCTGGCTACAAGACCTAGGCGACCTTGATCTTTGGCATTTTCGAAATGCCGATTGGGCAACACGGCAAACGTTGTATCAGGCGACGCTCGATGAGGTGATTCGCCTGCATAATATCTCGCCCTCAAAGACTCTTAATCTTGACCTTCAGCCAGGGTTCGACTCCAAGCTGTATCGTTGGGAACAAAACTATTGCATGGAGAATTGTTTCGGCGCTTTCTTTGGGATCGACAGCAAGCGGCTATCCGCTTTGTCGAAACATCCCGCTTTCACTCGGCTTATTGAATGCCTCGAGAAATATCCGCGAGTGCTTATTCATCGCGATTTTCAATCTCAAAACATTATAGTTTGGCAAGAAAAGGCTTATCTTATTGATTTCCAGGGCATGCGTTTAGGCCTTGCCCAGTACGATCTCGCCTCGATGCTTTTTGATCCTTATGTTTCTTTGCCCGGCGACGAACGTGACCGGCTTCTAAAGTATTACCATTTTCAGAATGACGTTAGCTCCAGTTTTGAAGAGTTTGAATGGGTGTATCTTCAGTGCGGGCTGCAACGTCTCATGCAGGCACTGGGCGCTTATGGTGTGATCGGCCTGTTCCGGAATAAGCCTGGTTTTCTAATTCATATCCAGCCGGCAATAAAAACTCTGATCGAAGTTGCGTCCTATCTTGAGGACTTTAATTTCTTTGCTGACTTCCTGGCGGGATTGCCGGAACGCCCAAACAAATAGCAAAGGACTCTCGTGAACCCAAAAGAGCTGAATCTAGAGCGGTTGACAACGATAGTTATCGAAAACATTGAGCCATTAATTGAGGGAGGTCGTTACCCGATTAAAAGGGTCGTCGGGCAAGGATTGAAGATCTCGGCGGACATCTTCAAAGATGGACACGACAAAATAGCATGTAGCCTTAAATGGCGAAAGAAAGGAGAGTCTGACTGGCATCGTTCCCCGATGAGCGCAGGCCAAAATGATCGTTGGCAGGGGTTCTGCCATTTCATCGAAAATGCCTCTCATGAGGTGACGATTGAGGCGTGGCAGGAAGAGTTCTCTTCTTGGCAGGCCGAATATCAAAAAAAATTTGAGGCAGGTATTGTGGAACTCCGAACCGAATTGGACGAGGGCTCGATATTGATTGGCAAAGCCGCTGAAAGGGCAGGCTCAAAAGCGGATCGAGAACGGCTATCGACCTTTTCTCGTCAGTTGAAGGGTGCTGACGCTTATCTTGGGGCCCAGTTGGCAAAAAATCCTGAACTCGGTGGTC
>JAFAXJ010000354.1 GCA_019241095.1 Verrucomicrobiota bacterium
GATCTTCCAGTTATGCGCCAGATTTGCAGATTCGCTTTCTCAGCCGTACTGCGGTGTTGAAACCAGGAATGAAGGTCGTCACTGCCGGGACTGGCGGCGTTTTTCCTTCTGGTGTGACAGTCGGTGTTGTAAAGGATTTTACAGTGAGAGAGTTGGAAGCAGTAGCGCTGGTAACTCCAGCCGTAGACCTGGCAAAAATACAAGATCTGTTTGTCGTTGTTGGACAACCATGATTCGGTTTTTCTTTATCCTCTCAGCGCTAATTTTTGGAGCAATGATCTTTCAGTTGTTTCTGCCTCCCATTCTTTTGTTGGGCGGCTCAGCGGTTCTTTTTGTTCCCATTGTTTACTTTTATGGCTGTCTCTCGCTTCCGTTTGCGTTAATGCTGGGATTGACCTTTTTCACCGGCCTGCTGCAAGATCTGATTCAAGTGCCTCAAATCAAAGGTCACATTGGTTTTCCGCTCGGAACCTCCATTCTCATTTACCTTGTTCCAGGTCTGGTGATGCACGGTCTAAAACCGCTTTTCCAAAAGCATCTTCTAGGGACGCACTATCTCCTAGCCCTATTCAGCGCGGTATTAACACCCTCCATCTTGTTGGCACAATACGCTATTATAAGTTTTGAAAGAGGAGGCTTTTACTTCAGAGACGTAATTGCATGGCGGATCATCGGGCCTGGTATCATTTCACTTTTTGTTGCTCCTTGTGTATTTTTCGTTTTGACTCCTCTATCGCACACACTGGGGTATAAGCCGGGTCTATTCTTTGAAACCTAGGCTGTATGGCTCGTAACAGAAAGACGTCCATTTTCGATCTCAGGATCCTCTTGTTAGCTGCTCTGATGATTGTCGGGCTTACCGCGATCGCTGTTAGGCTCTGGTATGTTCAAATAAATCTGGCAGCCTATTATCGGAATCGCATACAAGGAAATTCCGAAATCACCGTTCGAATACCAGCAGTAAGGGGCGAGATCCGGGATCGGAATGGCGTAGCACTCGTTACTAATCGACCTAGTTACGAAGTTGATTTCTATCTTCCAGATCTCGTAAGCGGCTACAAACGACAATATGGCAGGCCGCCGATGATCGATTTTCGGGCGAAGGACGCAAGTGGAATGCTCCACGAAAGAAAGGAAGCGGATATCGTTCAAATTGTTGACAAGACGATTATACCGCGTCTGGAAGAGCTGAAGGTAGCCGAACCGTATAGTTCTCAGCGCCTGCGCACGCACTTCCGAAATAATGAACTAGTGCCATTTACTTACCGTGAGGATCTCGATTTCACCACTTTTTCCAAATTTGCCGAAAAAGATTTAGGTCTGCCCGGAGTACAGGTGAACGTAAAACCGGTTCGTAAATACGTCTTCAACGCGATGGCCGCACAGGTTCTCGGCTATGTAGGCGCTCCGAAAGATGTCAGTAAATTGCCCGATCTGAAAGACTTCAATTTTTATGAAGCTGATGTTCAAGGGAGATCAAATATCGAATATTACTTGGATGACATTTTACGAGGTAAGCCTGGCAGAAGAATTCTCAACAAAAATGCGAAGAACCGCATAGAGGGAGAAAAGGAAACGATTCAGCCGACACCGGGAGCGAATGTCTGTCTGACGATTGATTCCCGAATTCAATACATTGTGGAGACAGCCTTACGCAATGTCGGGCGGGCTGCGTGCGTTGTAGTAGATCCTAATAATGGCCAAATCTTAGCAATGGCTTCGGTTCCCTCTTTTGATCCAAATAAATTCATTCCAGCCATTTCGGCAAAAGATTGGGAAGCAATCAAAGACGCAGATGCCGATCCGCTTACAAATCGGGCTATAAGCGCATACGCTCCCGGATCTACTTACAAGATAGCGACGGCCTTGGCAGGAATTACCAGAGGGTTGGCGAAAGCGCAGTTCACGTGCACCGGCGGCGTTTATTACGGCAATACGTATATGAAATGTTGGATTGCCGATAAAGGGGGATCCCATGGTACGCAAACCTTGACCGAAGCCATAAAGAACTCGTGCAATGCCTACTTTTATCAATTCGGAAATGCCGCTGGCATCGATGCGCTGGATAGCATCGGCGCCGCTCTTGGATTGGGACAACCATCAGGAATCGAATTGACCGGAGAAGATCAAGGAGTGTTGCCTTCGCCTGATTGGTTGAAAGGCAGCAAGGGCGAGCGTTGGACCCAAGGTCAAACGGCCAACGCATCTATCGGGCAAGGGTATGTATTAGCGAGCCCCTTGCAGATGGCAATGGTAGCCGCCACCGTTGCGAATGGAGGAATAGCCTATAAACCGAGCTTAATATACCAGATTCAAGAAGCCAACGGTCACGTGATCACTCGAGTTCCTGAGATTCGCGGTGATCTAACAAAGCTGCCGGGCATGACCAAAGAAGCCGTTGAAATTGTTCGACGCGGGATGTGGCGAGTGGTAAACGAAGCGGGTGGAACGGGTTCTCGCGCGCGAGTTCCAGGCGTATTTGTGGCTGGTAAGACGGGCACGGCCCAGTTTTGGAGGGACGGCGAGAAAGACAACCATACCTGGTTTGTTGCCTTTGCGCCCTATGATCACCCAAAAATCGCGCTTGCAGTCCTTGTTCAGGGTGCAAAAGCAGGAGGGCAAGTCCCTGCTCCCCTTGCAGCGAAAATGATCGAACAAATACTAGCTTTGGACAAAGGTTTTGAGCCACAGGTCAAACCGCTTGACCCCGCAATAGGAAACTTCGATTTTGTACAAACTATTAATTTCAAGGATAATGCAGTTCCCAATCAAGTAAGTCCTGCAGACGAAGAGACTGCGGATAACGCTCCAGAGCCTGAACGCCCGGCCCCACGGCGGCATCGAGTTCAAGCTGCGGAGCCAGATATTCGCCCGGATGCAGACGAACACAAAACCATTCCAAAACCTCAGGTGACGCCACAGGAAAAGCGGCGAAGCTTTTTTGATTTCTTTCGTAGAAAACCCAAAGAAGGACAGCAGCAGGGCCAGCCGGCGCCGCAGCCAGAGGAGCAAAAGAAAAAGAAGCGCTTTCTGTTTTTTTAACGAAAGCGCGCAACAGCTTTTGGATCCAAACAATGCTGGAAAAAGTTAAGCAATTTCTCGGGTTTATTCCGAAAAAAGTAGGCAACCAACTAATAATCAGTTGCGAGAAACTCGAGCGACGGGTCGCCCTGTTAGAAGACGGGATACTAGAAGAGTATAATATTGAAAGAGATACTGACCGAAACATCGTTGGTAGTATCTTCAAAGGTAAGGTCAAGAATCTCGAGCATGGCCTGAAAGCGATGTTCGTGGATATTGGCTTTGAAAAGAACGCGTTTCTACACTTCTGGGATGCGCTCCCTGGGCTGGACAGTAGCGTTGAAGAGGTCAATCGGTCCAGCGAGCGCAAATCGAAGAAGAAGCTTACTGCCAAAGATATCCCGGAAATCTATCCAGCGGGTTCTGAGGTGATGGTACAAGTAACCAAAGGACCTATCAGTAATAAAGGTCCAAGGATTACGACTAACATCAGTCTTGCTGGGCGATATCTGGTCCTGATGCCTCACAATGACCAAAGCGGCATATCTCGCAAAATAGAAGATCCGAGAGAGCGGGACCGGCTGCGATCTATTCTTCAGCGTCTGGACATTCCCGAATCGATGGGAGTCATCATCCGCACCATCGGTGAGGGCCAACGAGCACGCTATTTCGTGCGAGATCTCGGCTTACTCCTGGAGCAATGGAGGCAGATCGAAGAAGCGTTCAAAAGCCAGCCAGCTCCAGCTGTGTTGTTTGAAGAACCGGATTTGATTGATCGCACGGTGCGCGACTTTCTTACCGACGAGGTGAGCGTCGTTTTTTGCGATGAGGAAGCTGCTATCAACCGGATGCAAGCTTTGGTAGGCCAGATCTCAAAGCGTTCTAAGAAGCGCATCTTTCATTACGACGAGTCGACGCCTATCTTCGAAAAATTTAGTGTACAGAAACAGATTGATGACGCATTTCACCGGCAGGTGTGGTTGAAATGTGGTGGTTATATCGTTATCGATGAGACGGAAGCACTCATTGCTATCGACGTGAATACCGGTCGAAATAAGGGCGCGCGCGACGTAGAAAAAACGATTTTACAGACAAATTTGGAAGCAGCTGATGAGATCGCGAGACAGCTTCGTTTGCGGAACATAGGTGGATTAATCATCAGCGACTTTATCGACATGAAGAATCGCAAAGACCAGCAACTGGTCTACAGCCGCATGAAGGATCGGCTGAAGCGGGACAAAGCTAAGACACATGTGCTTCCTATTTCGCCCTTAGGTCTAATGGAAATGACGCGGCAGCGCGCACAGGAAAGCCTGACCGGCTCTATGTTTATCACCTGTCCTTACTGCCAGGGCCGCGCGGTCGTGAAAAGCCCCATGACAATGAGCGTGGAAATCCAGAGATCATTGCATTCTGTCATGCGACAAAACCCCGACGTTCATGATATCCGTGTTATAGTTAATCCTGAGGTTTTGAATCGGCTCAAAACCGAAGACGAAGATTTGCTAATAGATATCGAACGAAAGTACGCCGGCCGTCTGACTTTCCGCACCGATCCAACTTATCATCACGAGAAATTTCTGATCCTCGACGGAGAAAGAAATCAAGAATTACAGCCCGTTTGATAAACGGATCCTTCGCACGCTTGGCGTATGAGTCCGATTAGTACCTTCGCTAGTCCTCGGCGCCGCGCAACAGAAACCCGGCCGCAACGCAAGTCACGACACTACCTAGCGCTAGAAAAATCAAGTCTCCCATAATAAAGCCAAGATCTACCCGGTATAGATTAACGCTTCGAAACGCGCGACAGAAATGCGTAAGCGGAAAAAGCTCAGAGAAGGATCGCACGACTGAGGGCAATTGGTCCAGCGGAGCAAACGCTCCAGAAAGCAGGATCACCGGAAGTAGGAAAAAAATTGAAAATTGAATAGCCTGTGTCTGCGTACGGGAAAACGCAGATATCAGCAGACCTAATCCGAGCGAGAAGAGTAAGAACAGGAAACAGACTGTAGAAAGCATGATTGGTTTGTGAAATTTTACGCCGAAGTGCAGATATCCAACCGCGATCGTTTCGGCGATCAGAAACATCGAGATTATTAAGTAGGGCAACACTTTCCCGATAACGATTTCGAACTGCCGCAATGGCGTAACAAGCAACTGAGACAACGTGCCTACTTCCCGCTCACGAGTGATCGTGCTGGCAATCAAAGTGACGGTCAGTAGCTGCAGAATCAGACCAACGATGCCGGGCATGACAAAGTCAATGAACGAGAGCTTCGGATTGTAGAGTATTTCCGCTTTGACCTCCCAGGGAGTGATGATTGCACTGAATTCGTTCTGAATCGCTTTCGGCAACTGCTCACCCAAATCGACAACTTCGTCGGGCAGATTTTCTATCAATTGATCACGTCGCTGCAATTGGAAATCGGCCAGGGTTTCCTGCAAAATCCCTTGGATCGCTGGCGCAGTGTTGGTATCGGTACCGTCCAAAATCGCTCGAAGTGCTTTGGGTTCCGCGGAGCGCAACGAAGCTCCCCAGCCCGAGGGAATTATCATTGCGGCTTGGACATGAGCTCGCACAAGATCAACAGCTCTCGTGGGATCCCCCTTCCACGGGTACCAGGAAAAAACATTCTTGGATTTCAGCAGATTCATCAGCCGCAAGCTCTCTTCACTATGATCGAGGTCGGCAACCATTGCTGGCACATCACGCAAAGCAGCCTCTTGGAAAGCATGACCGAAAACGAAGGTAAAAAACGGAGGTAACACCACGATTAACAGCAGCACGCGGCGGTCTCGCTAAACGT
>JAFAXJ010000474.1 GCA_019241095.1 Verrucomicrobiota bacterium
TTAAAGAGGATACTGTTGAATTGCAAAGCGGCGCGGGGCGGGCGAATCTTTTCAGACTCCATAAGCTCCTTCGCATACAACAGGTTTCGCACCACCGGTATGATTGCCGCAAAGAGGATCCCAACAGCGGTCTCGCCTTGAAATAATAGCTGATCGACCAGAGCTAAGCTTTTTGATAATTGCCGCTTAGCAATATTGTTGCCAAGTTCCCATATTATTCCGGTTGTTGATTTAGCGACCAATTTCTGGACGACCTCAACGGTAACTTCGCCGGGTTCGCCCAAATATAAGCTCAGCTTCTCTAACTCATTTCGTAGTTGCCGAGTGTCCGCGCCGGCTAAACGTACAAAAAGTTCCAGCGCTTCCGGTGCAAAATGGACATTCAACTTCTGAGCCAATTGATAAACAATGGCTTGCACGTCTTCTTCCCAGCCCGAGCGGTTGATGTCAATCTTATCAAAAACTTCCACTCTTCCAAAAGTACTGAGGGCCTTGTAGAAGCTTCGCCTTTTGTCCAAATCTGAAGCGTTTAGAAGTAGCTGAACCCCGTCTGGCAACCCGCGATCCAATACGGTGCGCAGTTCCTCTAAGGCTTCTTGCACACGAGCGGATCGTCCGATCGCGTTGTCGCTGAAAAAATTTGCATCCTTAATCCAAACGAGTTTCTCGTTTCCGAACAACGGTAGTGTCTGGATAGCCTCGATCGCAACATGGATACTTAGAACAGCTTGCTCAGTGTTATCGGCCATTGCATCGACAACGTCGATCCCGAACTCACTTCCCGATGCAGGTCTCAGTTCTGCAGCAAGCTCGCGAGCGCGCCTTTTCACTTCCGCGTCGTCCGAACCGACAACACTGTAGATTCTGGTCGGACCTGGTGCTTTAGCGACTTTTAGTTTTGCCACAACTCAATCTGCTTAGCTATCCCTTGCAAGCCATCGACGGACACAACATTAAACTCCTTTCGATACGCACGAACACCCTCTTCCCCTTTGTGTTCAGCCCAGTCGTGCAGCTGAGTCCTATGACCTTGAAATTCATAAAGCGGCACGCCATAACCACACGAGTCAGAAATACGGTTCAAACGGATGCGGATGATCGAGCGAGTTCCGGGGGATTCATAAAATGCTGATTTCAAACTGCAAAACTCAGAAGATCCCACTTCAATCGCATCGGCGGATCCATGAAGTCTGACGATTTTCGGGCCGCCTTGAAAGGAGCAGAACATAAGCACGATTCGGTGATTCTCCTTCACATGAGCCAAGGTTTCGACACCGCTGCCCGTCAGATCCAGATAGCCGACCGTTTGTTCATCGAGAACTCGGAACGATCTCCCGTCCTTAGGCGAGCAGTTAATATGACCATTCGGCGATAATGGAGCCGTCGCCACGAAGAAAACCTGCTGATTCAACAACCAGCGACTGAGTTTTTCGTCAATCCTGTCGTACACTTTGCCCATTGCTGCCAAACCTAACTGCCAGACCTCCGAAGTTCAAGTTGTATGCAGATCATGGTACCAAACCTTGTGGCTATCGCTTAATCTTAACCATGCCTGTCCTTCACCTGATTGCGACCTCTTTTCCTTACCGGTTTATCTGGTTCGTTCAGATTGCACACTATCCAATGTTTCGAAGATTACGAGTTTCAGACCTTTTGTGTTGCTGCTAAAGAGCATCAGGAACACGCAACCAAGATTGTTGGTTCAGCTATGCTACTGGAGCTAACTATCGCGTTACTGTTGGTTTTTAAAGTTATGTCAAGGTTAGCGCTTACTAACCTGTTTTTGCTCTCCGTGATGGTTGTCGACAGCCTTGATCCAGGTGCACCGGCGACTTGCAAGCAAATTTGATTTGGAAACAGTCTAAAAGCTAGTGGCGACAAATTGGTTTCCAGGTCAATTTGGTCTTTTTGTACAATCCTGCTGGCGATCGCACCCTTACACGACTTTAACCCGTCGTGATCGGAGATAATTTAAAAGAAACGACAGACAAAGCACCGGGCCATCTATCCCCGCTGAATAGTCAACGTTCCATTCACGATGCGAACATCATTCGCGCCTTTGCCGAACTGGAGTCCATTCCACGCGTTAAAAGATCCTGCTATCAAAGGGATGATGTTCTGTTGAATCGTCTGAAGTTCCTTTCGAGTTAAGGGTTTTCCGTCATGTTCAGCCCCGAGAATCTCCAGTTCTAATTTATCTCCACGCCTAGTCGGGCGTATTTCAAACGAGTAGTTTATGTACCGATTACCGGTAAATGGCAAATTAACCGGTATGCTGCACGTAATCTCTGCTGAATCGGCTTTGAGATTAATCACTGCAGCGCGCCCGAGCCAACGCGTTTGCGGTGTGTAGTAAACTAAGGCATTGATCTCCAGACTGGATAAAACGAGTTCTGATCCTCCTGCTAAAAACTTGTCGACCTTGCGCCGAGCTTGACTATAGATCCCCGGCGAAATGCCGGCTCGTGATAAGTATTTTGGAGCCGGCGACACGATCGATTGAAACAGCTTCCCACTCCGGTAAAGGTAAAGACTCACCGCGAGCACTGCCATTACCGACAAGACCGTAAAAAGAAAGAATATCGGACCACAGCAACAACCCTTCCGGTGTTCAGCAGGCATAAGCTTAGCTCTCTGCAGCTAACAATAACAAATGTCGGAAAAGCAAACTGAAAGCCAAGCTTGACCTGGATGTGCGCGACCAGTTTTTTGCACGATAACTATGGCAGGTAGTAAAGCATTCGCCCGCACTGTTCACAGTGAACGATCTCCCGCTCAAGTTTGACCCGGTGAACAAGAGTTGTGGTGTTTTTCATGTGACAACCCATACACACCTCATGCTCAATCGGAACAACTGCATCTCCACCCTTGCTCAGAAACAAGCGATTGTAGCGGAAAAGTAAATTCGGATCGATCGATTGGGATAATTGCTCTCGCTCCGCCTCGGTTTGTCGCAAACTGTTCTCAAAATTTGCCTTTTTCTGCTTTAGGCCGGCTACCTGCTGCTCTGCTTGTGCCTTGAGTATCTTGAATGACCGCTCAGCCTGCATGATCTCCTGATGAGCGATCTCATTTTGCTCCATCAACTCAATCTCCTGATCTTCAGTCGCCTGGATCTCTTTTTCCATACGCTGGATCTCCAGACCTAACGCCTGGAATTCCTCATTTTTACGAGTCTGGAACTGTTGGCCCTTATATTTCGCTATACTGTCCCGACGACTTCTTGCATCAAGCTCGAACTTCTTTCGTTGAAGCTCCAGTTCGCGGCTACGTTGTTTTATATTCTCTAAAGCCTGGGTTTTAGCAGCAACATTGTCTTCGACCCGTTTCTGTTCTAACGGAATTACCTCGAGTTCGGCTTTGAGCACTTTGATCTTTTGATCTCGATCCTGGAGTACTAGCAACTGCTCAATTTCTTTCAACATCGGAGAGAACCAAACCTGTTCCGCGCCAAGTGAGTCGGCAAGAACTTATTCAGGTGAGAGTAAGGAACTTGTCAGCTTCGCTGAGCGGAGGGAGCGGGTTCAGTGGGAAGCTAGTTTTAAAGCGGGCAGTCCGGGAGGTCAAGGCTCTGCCGCGTAGGCCCCTCGTGATTAAGAAGGGTCTTTCATTCGTAATTATCGGAAAGAGAGAAACGCGGCGTCGCCGGGCGATCTGTAAAGCCCTTCGATGTTTATGAAGGGAATGACAGCCGAAAGCCTTGCCCGCGAGTGTTAATCAGTAAATTTCAACTGGTGAACGCTTCCCATCCTCCGGACTTCGCTCAGAAGCTTTCTCGGGACCTAAAACAGCAACTCGCAAATTCCACACCTGTTTATTGAGCTCCTGGAATTTCCTTTCAGAAAACGGAGCGGGGGGCGCCAAGTGCTTTTTGGATTCGTCGATGGCGTTCAGAGCCTTATCGAGGATGCTTCTTGGAGCCCCGCTTAAAGCGCTAAATGCGTTTTCAGCCAGAGCCACACGGTGACAAAGCATCGCCATATGATTTCCGGAACGAATTGCACGTTCAACCGCTTCGTCGAGGCTGAATTGATTTATGATTGCTCCCATGTCGAGATCGTCCGTTATCACCAATCCTCCAAAACGAAGATCATTCAAAAGTAAGTTGCGGATGATCGATCTCGAAAGAGATGCGGGTGTTTTTGTCGGATCGAAGGCGGGATACCACGCGTGGCAAACCATGATGCTACTTACTTCTTCGACAAGCGCCCTGAAGACCGCAAGCTCAACTTCTTCCAGTTGTTCAATCGTTCGATCGATTCGCGGCAGTTCGAGATGAGGGTCTATGCCCGCGGCGGAGTAACCCGGAAAGTGTTTGCCACAGGTCAAAACACCGGTCTTACGCAAGCTTTGATTGAAGGCGCCGGCAAACCTCACTACTTGCTCAACCGAGATGCCATAACAACGTCCGCGTAAAGAATTATCCGCGGCATCATCTAGCGAGATGTCGAGAACTGGACATAGATCAAGATTAAAGCCGAATAAGCGCAGTAATTCACCTGTCAAGCTGCCATGAGTTCTGACTAAATCCAGGTTACCCTTCTCGCGTAATTGTTGGGCGTTAGGAGGCTCATGTCCTAACAATTTCAATCGAGAGACGCGTCCTCCCTCCTGGTCAATCGCTAGAATCGGCTCTGTGCGTGATAGATCGCGCAAATCATCCACCAATCTACGCAACTGCGTTACTGTCTGTATGTTGCGGCCGAACAGGATGAATCCGCCAGGCTGTAAATTTTGGAAGACACGTGCAGTTTCACTATCCAGCTGTGGTCCAGGCACCCCAAGCATGAGAAGCTGCCCTAAACTAGATTTTTCCATTTTCGGTACCGATCTTATGTCGATCCTTTTTCTGCACCATTCTTTTCGGGGATGTATCATCCTTTTTCTGGGATGCGTCGTCCTTTTTCAGGAAAACATTTGCACTGCGATTCACTAACGCCTTCTCTGCTTCCGTTACCGATGCAGAGAATAGTTCAAAAGTGCAGGTCAGGATCTTGGCGATGAAACTAGGACTGTATGGAGGCTCGTTTGATCCAATTCATCACGGGCATTTGATCCTGGCCAGACAAGCCCTGGAAGAGCTAAAACTTGATGCTTTAGTTTTCATCCCGGCAGCTGAATCGCCCTTTAAACCGAACCATACCATCGCGCCTGCTCAGGATCGTCTCGCAATGGTTCGACTCGCCATAGAGATGGAACAGTATTTCGGCATCGACCCAATTGAGATCGAACGCGAAGCACCTTCGTACACCATTCATACCGCCCGAGCTTATAGGGCTAGAAATCCAACTGATGAACTCTTCTTTTTAATCGGTGAGGACCACGTAGAAAGCTTACCCCGTTGGAACGAGTTCAATGAACTAAAACAGATTGTACAGTTTGTGATTCTTAGTCGATCTGAGAGATGCTGGCCGGAAGATTATCCAGTAATCCGAAAACGCATCGAGCTGTCGTCAACGGAGATTCGAAACAGGGTTGCTAAAAAGCAGCCAATCTCGTATTTGGTTCCAGAGAAAGTGTTGCATTATATCATAGACAAAAATCTTTACCAAGGACACTGAGTATCGGAGGCGAGGAGTTAGCACGAGTTTGCGTGCAGCTAGCAGAAGGCAAAAAAGCAGAGGACCTCGTGGTGCTCGATCTTCGAGGCATCTCGTCTTTCACTGATTTCTTCGTTATCTGCTCCGGAACGTCGGAGCCGCACTTAAAGGCGATCAGCGGTGGAATTCGCGAAGGGCTGCGCGAACTTTTTAATATTTCCCCGCTTTTTTCAGAAGGATCACCAAACAGCCAATGGATGGTAATGGATTTCTCGGATGTCCTCGTGCATATCTTCCACCAGCAAAAGCGCGATTTTTACGCATTGGAAAGTTTGTGGAGCGACGCGCCCCGTCTAAATCTGGTATCATCGTAAATTCCTCTGAAATGTTTAAGCAACGCGACGCGATAATCCGATTACTTCAGGACGACGATCCCGATACGGTCACTCTAACGAAGAAGCAGCTCGCTACCGGAGGTACTGAAATTATTTCTGATCTGAAAGATCTCTTATCCACCGATGACGAGAAGGTAGCTTTTCACGTTCGCGATATCCTAAGTTCGATAGAAGGCCGATCTGCTAAGACAGCATTTGAAGATGTTTGCCGCAACATTTCTGCAACCGCTGACTTAGAACGAGGTTGCTGGTATTTAGCTAAAGTCTTTTTGCCCGGCTTAGAGATCCAAAAATACATGGACATTGTCAACGACTGGGGCCAGGAACTCCAAAGCCGAACAGCCCGCCTTGATTCCGCCCCCGCGCGTGTTCTGGCCATGGCTCATTTCCTCGGCAGAGATCTCGGTTTGAGAGGCAATGCCGATAACTACTATAACGTAAATAATTCACTTCTTCCTTGTGTCATAGACTCTCGATTGGGAATTCCAATTTCCCTATCTGTCCTTTATATGATTGTCGCAAGCAGAGCGAAGATCGTGGTCGATGGAATCAATTTGCCCGGCCACTTCGTAGTCCGCCATGGAGATATTCTGTTTGATCCATTTCACGAAGGCAGAGTTCTAAGCTCGCGCGACTGTGCCGAAATCTTATCCCAGCAAAAGCTTAGCCTGCAACCAAGCCACCTCCAAAGCGCACCGCCAAGACTCGTATTAATGAGGATTCTAGGCAATCTGTTGCACATTTTCGAAGAAGATGATGAATCTTTGCACCAGACCATAGCAAAATGGATTCATCTCCTCGAGCACCAATGAACTCCTTAGCGCGAGTAGAAGTAATCAATACCGGGACGGAACTGCTTTTCGGTAGCGTTGTTAATACACATCTTTCGTATTTGGGTCAGAGCTTGTTTCCGCTCGGGCTTCGGATCCAACGTCAGACAACGGTGCCTGATGGAGCTGTAATTCGGGATGCCATCCTCGAAGCGGCGCCTCGGTCCGAGTTCATTCTGGTGACAGGCGGTCTCGGTCCTACATCTGACGATATCACACGGGAAATTGTCGCCGAATTAACCGGTCGTTCCCTTGAATATGACGAGACCATTTTCGCTCGCATCAAGGAACGTTTTGCCCGTCGGGGGATAAGGCTTACAGATCGTATTTCCCGGCAGGCATACGTGCCCCAGGGCGCTTCGGTAATGCCGAATGATTTCGGAACAGCCCCTGGGCTTTACGTCCCCGCAAAAGAAAAAGTTCCTCACTTGCTGCTTTTTCCAGGTCCTCCCAGAGAGCTGCAACCGATGTTGGAAAACTATGGCATCCCGCTTTTGCGTGGTTTGCTTGAGGACAGTGACCTGTATGCGAGAGTATTTCGGACAACCGGCCTTGGAGAATCCATGATCGAGGAGATAGTTGGAGAACGGCTGACCTCGATCCCGGAGCTGGAAGTAGGTTACTGCGCTCGATTGGGCGAAGTAGACGTTCGAATTATCGGCTCTCGTGACGCAGTAGAGGCTGGTGAGACTCTGGTCTGTACCGAATTGGCGCAGTATATCGTGAGCGCTGACGCAAAAGATATTGAGCAGGTAATTTTAGAAAAACTTAAACAGAAGAGGGCAACTTTGGCCGTAGCCGAGTCCTGTACCGGCGGACTTTTAGCCGATAGAATTACCAATGTGCCTGGCGCATCAGCAGTATTTCTGGAAGGTAGTGTGGTTTACTCTAATGAGGCCAAGACGAGAACTTTAGGGGTTCCGACCGATCTCTTGAGTTCATTCGGTGCAGTCAGTGAAGAAGTTGCGAAAGCGATGGCTGAAGGGGCATTAAACCGTTCAGGAGCCTCTTTCGCCTTATCGACTACCGGCATCGCTGGACCCGAGGGTGGCACAGCAGAAAAGCCTGTTGGAACAGTGTATTTGGGGTTGGCTCGAACCGGGGGTAAGACCGAAGCAGAAAAGCTCTATTTTCCTATGGATCGGAGGTCATTCAAATCAATAGCTAGCCAGTACTCACTTAATATGCTGAGACGCGGGATCGATTCTTAGATCATACGGAAACCCAGCACTCAAACGCCCGGCTACGATCTTAGCGTTCCTTCGGAACGCTCTGCTGTCTCTCGCCGGCTC
>JAFAXJ010000126.1 GCA_019241095.1 Verrucomicrobiota bacterium
GGAGAGCATCGGCAAGTGTTGAAAAAGTGAGCGGAGTTGTGGTTGAGGACGACAAAGATATCCCACAGAGCCTGTGGGATTTGATTCGACCTTTTGCGATGCGGCATCGTGTCTTGTTAATTCTTGCCATATTGTTGAATGCACTACCTGGGTTCGCGATTTCCTTTCAAACCCTCGTCCCAAGATATCTGGTCGACGACATCATCAAACCTGACAGCATCTCGACCGCAGAGCGGCTTAGCCGCCTTTTTGTTCTCATGGGCATATATCTGGGGGCCGCGCTTCTTCTGCGTATGGGAGCATGGTACGCAAGCTTCAAAATATTTACTAATGTACGAGAACGGGTCGTGTTAGAACTGCGTCAACGGTTCTTTCGACATATCAATGGCCTATGTCTCCGATTTTATGGCAGGCATTCAAGCGGTGAGCTGTTCACTTACGTGATGGGTTCGCCGGTCACTGAAATTTGCATGTATTATCATAATATTGTCATCAACGTGCCAAATGCTGTGACCACGTTCCTGATATCTTGTATTTGGGTGTTCTTCTGGGATTGGACATTGACATTGGTCCTGGTTTTTCTGATCGCTCTTTCCGTTTTAGAGATGCGTTCTGGGAGCAGTCGTTTGCGCCGGTTGTTTGAAGACTATCAGCGAGCCGAGACAAAAATTATAGGGTGCGTCGCGGACATCTTTCGGGGTAATCGCGATGTAAAGACTCATGCAATCGAAGACCGAGTAAGCGGCGCCTTCGTGAAAAGTATAGATCAGCTTCGAAGTAAGGCTTACCGGCGCGACATGGAAAGCCACAAAGTTAATATGCGCCCGGAAGCTATAGGTTATATGTGCTTCGTGCTGCTCTGTTGTTTCGGAACGTGGCGATATCTTACGGGGCACCTGACTATTGGCCAATTGGTTGCTTTCCTTTCGGCATTTGGAGCGTTACAGAATCCGTTGAATCTCCTTTTCACGGTCGGAACCATGCATGGTCAGGCGCGCGCTAGTTTCAACCGGCTAGTAGAGGTATTGGCAACTAGCAGCTCAACTCCCGATCCAGCGCCTAACGTGCGGGTAGCAGTGCCGGACCGAGCTGATATAATATTAAGAAACGTTTCGTTTGGTTATAATCCGGCTGCTCTTGTGCTTCGGGATATTAACCTGACAATTCCATTCGGACAAAGAGTAGCCTTTGTCGGCCCTAGTGGTTCAGGGAAAAGCACATTAGCAAAACTTATATTGCGGCTGTACGACCCTGATGAAGGCTCGGTTGCGCTAGGCTCGGTGAATCTCCGCCGCTGCCGCGGCGCAGAAATCAGGCAGCGGTTCGGAGTCGTCCCGCAGGATCCGTATTTTTTTGCTACCACGATACGAGAAAACTTGCTGCTGATGAACCCGAAGGCGACTTCTGCTCAGCTAAGAAACGTCTGCGAATTGGCCAATGCTTGGGAGTTCATTGCTCATTTAGCTGAAGGGTTAGATGCGCCGGTCGGCGAAGCCGGCGCTCGGATGTCTGGAGGACAAAGACAGAGGCTAGCAATTGCTCGCGCACTGTTGCATGATCCGCGTTATGTCATTTTTGACGAAGCTACCAGCTCATTGGACAATTTAAGTGAGCAACTGGTAAAAGAAGCCTTAGCTAGAATCCTTCGAGAACGGACTGCTATCTTCATCGCCCATCGGTTATCCACCATTCAAAATTGTGATCGAATCTTGGTCCTTAATGGCGGCCAGATCGTCCAAGACGGTACTTTCGCCGAACTCAGTATTTTGCCTGGGCTCTTTCGACGATTAGTTGAAAACGACCGGTTCAACGGCGAGGAGCGATATCAGGAAGAAACAATTGCGGCTGCACACGGATAGCGGCTTTCGAGTATTGTTTTTGCCTGGAAAGTAGGACCGGTTTCAAAGGCTCCAGCGATTATTATTGCTGGCTTTGACTGCTAGGGCAGTAGCTGATTTCGGTTTGGCAGCACAACCGCGGAAGAAAGAAAATGAGGTATTCATTGTGTCGGATCGAGTAAAGGAAAAAACGTTATCGGATTACTCAATTATCGTTCATTCGCACCTGGGTTGGGATTGGGTGTGGCAACGACCACAGCAATTTCTTTCGCGTTTGTCGAGGCGTCATCCGATATTGTTTGTAGAGGGTCCCTTACCGAGAGGGGACATATCCGAACCTGTATTGGATTTCAGACAACTTGAAGATTATCCAAACATTTCGGTTCTTAGAATGGCGATGCCAGAAGACCGTTGGTTTGATGGTGATTGGGTAGACGATCAGCGATTGCGTTTAGTAAGTGAAATCTTAGCAGGGCCTTTAAAAG
>JAFAXJ010000394.1 GCA_019241095.1 Verrucomicrobiota bacterium
CAATTGAATGGGATAACGTCGTGCTTTACGGTCAGTATATCCTCGATAGGAAGCTCGTGCGCCAGCGCCGTCGCGCAAAAAGGGCCGTCCTTAGCGTATAAAATTACACGAATCTCTCTAGTACCCTAATTGACGCCAAATCCACCCCTGAATTCACCGATAGATTTCGCCACCCGTACGAACGAATTCTTCCGCCTTTAATTGAAGCCCTTGAGCAACGGCTTCCGGACTTGCTGCATCCTGCTCCTCCGCGTATTTCCGAACATCTTCAGTGATCTTCATCGAACAAAAATGCGGTCCGCACATTGAGCAAAAATGTGCGGTTTTAGCCGCATCCTGAGGCAGGGTCTCATCGTGATAAGATTTTGCAGTTTCCGGGTCCAAGCTCAAATTGAACTGGTCTTCCCATCGGAACTCAAAACGCGCCTGGCTGATTGCATCATCTCGAAGCTGAGCGCTCGGATGCCCTTTAGCCAGATCAGCTGCGTGCGCTGCGATCTTATAGGCTATTACACCTTGCCGAACATCTTCCCGGTTCGGTAAGCCCAAGTGTTCTTTCGGTGTAACATAACAAAGTAAGGCCGTACCGTACCAACCTATCATGGCAGCGCCAATAGCGCTCGTTAAGTGATCGTAGCCGGGAGCAATATCTGTTGTTAATGGACCGAGTGTATAGAAAGGCGCTTCTCGGCACCATTCCAACTGCTTGGTCATGTTTTCCTGAATCATGTGCATAGGAATATGACCCGGCCCTTCGTTCATCACCTGAACACCATGTTCCCAGGCTCGCGTTGTTAGTTCGCCTTGCGTACGAAGTTCCGCGAATTGCGCTTCATCATTGGCGTCAGCAATTGAGCCGGGGCGTAGTCCATCGCCGATCGAAAAACTGACATCGTAAGCCGCCATAATTTCACAGATCTCGTCCCAGTGAGTGTAAAGAAAATTTTCTTGATGATGGGCGAGACACCATTTTGCCAAGATCGAGCCTCCACGAGAAACGATTCCGGTTTTGCGGTTCGCCGTTAATGGGATAAATCGCAGCAGGACTCCCGCATGGACAGTAAAATAATCCACCCCTTGCTCCGCTTGCTCAACGAGGGTGTCTCGATAAACATCCCAGCTCAAAGCCTCGGCACGTCCGCCAACCTTTTCCAAGGCCTGATAGATCGGCACAGTTCCGATCGGCACCGGGCTATTTCGAATGATCCATTCACGAGTGGCGTGGATATTTTTACCCGTTGAAAGATCCATCACTGTATCGGCGCCCCATCTCGACGCCCAGCGCATCTTTTCTACTTCTTCATCGATACTCGAGGCAATTGCCGAGTTGCCGATGTTAGCATTGATTTTAACCAGAAAATTGCGCCCGATTATCATAGGCTCCGCTTCCGGGTGGTTAATGTTAGATGGTATAATGGCTCGTCCTTTAGCGATTTCAGAACAAACGAACTCCGGCGTAATCTCCCTTGGGATCCTTGCACCCCAACTCTGGCCCGGATGATGTTTGCCATTTGGGCCGGCTTGTCCCATCACCGCACGGCCGAGATTTTCCCGAATGGCAACATATTCCATCTCTGGTGTAATGATTTCCTGTTTCGCATACCAAAGCTGTGTCACAGGATGGCCCTTTGCGGCTCGTAAAGGTTTTCGAACCAGGTCCGGAGACATTTTCAGCTTATCTGAACCATTTTTCGTCTGGGTAAGCGCGCTCCGAATTCCATCGTCTTGCGGTCGGGTTGGCCGCCCAGGATACTCTTCAACGTCACCTCTCCTTAGAATCCAATTGCGCCGGAGTGGGGGAAGGCCCATTTCCACATCTCCTGAGTAGTCTGGGTCGCCCCAGAAACCGCTGGTATCGTAGATACGCACCGGTTCGTTCGCTCGGCTGGTACCGTCCGGCAGACGGGTTTGAGATAGATCCACTTCACGGAACCCGACTCGAAGATCCGGATTGATTTTGCCGGGTACGTAAACCCGTCGACAGCTCGGAAAAGGTATTGTGGCCATACGGAAAACGCAGGCTCACTCCTGTTGCTCCCTGCGCCGGAATTACCCGTCTCAGGTTCAAAGGGTCCTCCTAACAACTGTAGAAGATCTCAGCCGAAGCTCCCCTGCGTAAACAGCAAATAACTACGCAGGAGACAGATTGCAAGTTGGAGTTGCCAGCTTCGTAGAGTGGGGCTCGGGGTCAGCGGACGGACGTACCGAAGCGGCTGGCACGTTGGAGTGGACGTGGAAACATGCAATGCGGGTCTCACAAGGGCAGGATTGAGATTTTTAGGAGCAACACTGAATCAATTGCAATCCAACATGAAATAGACCGTTATGAACGATTCTGAATCGCCGATTTTTCTAAAAAGCAAACAGCTATCAGCCCGTCGTTCTAAGTCCGCTTGCAATCGCATTGATGCTCACCATCACGTCAGTGAACAACCGGTCCGATGCCTTCACATCATCCTCCGCCTGAGCCGCACGCCATTGTCTTAATAGTTGAACTTGTTGAAAGTGTAGGGCGCGCAAAGCGTCCGCCCGTATCTGGTGAGTCATCGTAAACCGAGGACGACGAGTCGCTGCTTCGCCTCCTAAAACCTCTTCCAGAGCCCGAATGGTCAGTTCAAACTCTTTCGTTATTTGAGTAAAAACTAACATTAGTTCCTCACGCTGAGTACATAACGATGCATATAACCTCATCAGGTCTCGATCAGCACTGAAAATATTAGTCTCGACGTTGGTCAGAACAAATTGGACGAAAGGCGAGTCTTTTCTCAGATGCAGTAACTGTTCATAGCCTGAGGATTCTTCCTCTTTTAACTGAGTGAGCGCTGTTCCTACGCCGTACCATCCTGGCAAATAGAAACGTGCTTGCGTCCAACTGAATACCCATGGGATCGCTCGCAAATCACCAAACGATCGTTTTCCAGTCCTGCGGCTCGGCCGGGACCCTATGCTGCTCAGTTCGAGAGCGTCGATCGGCGTAGCCGATGCGAAAAAATCCAGGAATCCTGGCATCGCTAACAGCGCACTGTAAGCGTCTCGGCTAAATGCGGCTAATTTTGTCACGATACAGGAAATTGCGTCCGCATGATCCGGCCGATTTTCCTGTCGCAGCGATATCCCGGTCACTCCCGCCAAAAGCAGTTCAAGGTTGTATGTGGCTGTAACTCGATTCGCATATTTTTGCGCGATCGTTTCGCCTTGCTCTGTAAGCCGTAAATCGCCTCGGATCGTTCGGTTGGGCAAAGACTCCAAAAACCGATCGGTTGGACCGGCACCGCGACTGATCGTGCCTCCTCGACCATGGAAATACCGAATCTGGATTCCAATTTTGTCACCGACTTCTGCGATTGCTTTTTGTGCCCGAAACAAAGCCCATTGGCTTGTTAAAATACCCGAGTCTTTATTGCTGTCGCTGTATCCTAACATTACTTGCTGCACAGACCGAACTGAACCTCGGATTCGGGCCTGGGCGCGCAGGCTTCTCGCAGTAAAAGGATTGCCGAGATAGCTTTGTACCACCGCTGGTGCAATCTCGAGATCGTGCAAAGTCTCAAATAGGGGAACAACGTGCAACTCAGACGCCGGCCCCTCCGGTGTTTCTGTCCACAAGCCGACCTCTCGCGCAAACAAATAAATTACCAGCAGATCCGCAACACCACGGGTCATACTAACGATAAGCGCGCCAATTCCACGAAAGCCGTACTTGTCCCGATACTCCTTTAAAACCCTGAAACAGCTCAATACAGCATCTGCTTCCGGGCCGGCCGAGGTGCCCGGCGGTAGCAGTGGGCGCCTGGAACGCAATTCGGTTTCCAACAAAGGCAAGCGTTCATCCTGCGAACTGTCTATGAAATCATCTGCATCAGGCACACCGGAGGCTGTTAGCATTTGGCTGAATGCCAAATCGTGGAAGGCACTATTCTGCCTGATGTCCAGCACTGCCGCGTGAAAGCCATAAACATCGGTAAGGCGGATGACAGGAAAAACCTCTAGACGTGCAACTCTTGAAGCACCGATTTGTTCTAGCGAAGCACTCAAAATGTCGAGATCTTGTCGCAGTTCCTCATAAGTCGCATATCCTTTGTCCTGAAGGCCTAACAACACTTTTTCTCTCAAAAGCAGTGTAAACTGGCGCCATGGTTCTTCCGGGTGCAAAGTCAAGAGAGAATTGGCTGACAATTCATCCTTGAGCTTCGTAATCGCCCGATTCAACTCTTCCGTTGCGGGCTGTTCGTGTTGCGACATGGTGAGTTGGTCGGAAAGCGTTCCGAGCGCTTTAGCCAAGACGCGGATAGCACCTTGGCGAAGTTCCTGAAAGGTCTGACGCGTAACCTCAGCCGTGACTAGAGGATGACCATCCCGATCACCGCCAACCCACGTCCCGAACCGAATTTTGGGCAATGCTAAAGGGCCAACGAACACCTTTGGGTTGTAGCCCGATTCCACCCACGCTTGGCGCAGATGAAGATCGAGGTCATGCAACGCCTGCGGAAAA
>JAFAXJ010000425.1 GCA_019241095.1 Verrucomicrobiota bacterium
ACTTCAGCCTGGCTCAACTGGCTCGTTTCGTCGGTTGAATCGTCAAGAACCTGAATTTCCAGTTTATCTCTCGGATAATCGAGCTTTCCAACAGCGGTCAACAATCTTTGAACGACATAAAGTTCGTTATAGATTGGCAGCTGTATAGTGACGACCGGCATCTCAGAAAACTGCTTAGGCGAAGGAGCCGCCCGATGACGATTTTTTAGATACAAGTAAATGATCAAATAGCGGTGCAATCCGTACGCCGAGAGCCCAATCACAACAAAAAAGTAGCTCATGGTCCACAGCGTCGTCCTGACATCTCCTTGCATATTAGTTGATGGGCATCAGGTGGTTAAGGCCAGACACTCCCGCGTCATGATGCCCGTTTGCCCTCCACGGTCAAGTGGAAATCGGTGCTATAAGGTTGATCTTATTTGTGGTGCTCGATCTATTGTGTCTTCAGAATGCTGTTGCCGAACAGATTGTATCGCTTGGGCCAGACAAGCTCTTTTTTCCTATTGGCTTGGCTGGTGGTTTGCCCGCTTAGCGCCCAGGATTCTAAGGAAGACCTTTACCGGGATCCGCATTATCGTGAAGAACTGGGCATAAACGAGTTCACCGCGCCATCGATCGAAAAGCTCTTTGGGATACTCGACAACCTCAGACCAATCCCTGCTTCGGAATTAATTCGCATTCCGCAGCCGGTCCGGATCGATAACCGGATCCAGCTGGCGCTGAGTTTTGGAACTCTCATTGCCGAAGGCTTTCTTGCAGTGGAAGCGGAAAACGCCGCTGCCATCCATCTTTTAGGACACGAGCTACTTGGCCGAGCTAAGGGCTTGGGTGTGGAGACCCGCTTAACACGGCACAGTAAACAATTGTTGGCTCTGGCCGACAAAGGAATGTGGAATGTGCTTCGTAACGAATTGATCATAGCGCAAAACGATGTGGAGCGAGCTATGCTCGATTTACGGGATGAAGAATTGGCTCACTTCCTCGGTTTAGGCGGATGGATTCGAGGCCTGGACGTTGCTGCCGCTTGTGTGGCTCGCGATTTTACGCCAGAACGCGCTTCCGAACTAAATCAGTCAGACGTGCTGGATTATTATCTCAGCTGGCTCACGGCTTTGGCCCCTATGACGCAGAGCTCTCATTTGATTGCTAAAATCATCGGCAATTTAAAAGAAATTCGACAAAAGCTAGCGCTTCAACCATCAGCGGTGCAGATCATGAGCGCAGTCCAGGTCGAGGCGAACGAACTGGTAGAACTGATTAACAGCGATACTTCCCGGCCTACCAACGGTTAGCGGACTTGTACCAAAGTAGCTGCCTTTCACGAAGGTAATCCTATGCTGCTTTTTTCGGTCCTTTAGTAATCCCGGATTTTATATAACATTTTATTTGATAGTTATTAATAATAATGAAACACTGTCATCGTTTGTTATTTAAACATGAGATCCGATCCTTATGCTACTCCCAATCCCGCCATGGTCCAAGCGGTCAACGAGATGTTTCAACATCTTGAGAATCTTTGCACTGACCCCTCACTGATTGGCAGCTGCCCCGAAATGCCCGGTATACTGTTGGAAAAGGTTCTCTTGACACCTCTTGACAGGGAAAGCGCCGAGTACAAAGCAATTACGCGCGAGTACAATGCTCTGCGTGAGGATTATTTAAAGGCTCTGGTTGCGCATCCTGTCGGCCGCAGCTTGGCTTTGCTTTCCGTCGGCCCGGACGGTGTTCAAATGATGGAACAAGGCCGAGCGCCATCTCCCATTACCGATGTGAGAGCTCAAGCTGGAAAACCGATTCAGGGTCGTCGGGACGCTTTCTATTGCCATCACGTCATCCCTAAAAGCACGCGACCAAAGGATCTGAACTCGGTAGCAATTAATCATCCGAACAACTTTGTAATGACAAAAACTGTTCGAAGAGGACGCGATCAGTCACAAAATCCGCACCATCTTTGGCATGCACTGATCCTTCATCCACAATTGCATCGAGCCCCTGATCATCCCATCTCGGTGTATGTTGTTCGGCCGCTCTTTCCATTCTATCCTCCTTTGAGCAAAGGATTTAGGTCTGCTGAACAACTCAGGGAAACATTGAAACGATACGGAGCGCCAGAACTTCCCGAGATCTGGGAAAAACGTCTTCTGGAATTTTCTAATGTGACAAATCACAAACCCTATGCCGTTCCGAAAGAATATCATGAATTGACCCAAAGCTTCGGAGACCTTTACCAAAAGAGAAACAAGGATCCCGCCGTGAACGACCAACTGCGTGCTAACTTGTGCGCTAAAGCTGCTTCGTTCGCCGCTGAATTCTTGCCGGCTGGCGCCTATGTCAATGGCAAACGACTGCCCCCTGATCACAAGCCTAAAGTAGAACTCCCTACTGTAGAGCCACCCAAGGATGTCCAGCCATTTGGTAAGCTGCCGGTAAAACGATCTCGCACCACCAAAAAAGGAATACCGGCTAACTCACCTCAACCTTCAACGCAAATTAAGATTTAAATATGGCTATCAAAGAGTCTTATCTCAGACAACTCAGTGACTTGTTCGTATCTGATCTCCTGCGTTCGCGGTACTATAAAGATTTGCCGCTCGAAGATCAGCTTGTGCTCAGAGAACAGATTGACTCCGAAAGAGACCGCGGCCAGAACCCTCTCGTTCCGGGTGCTACGGATATCGAAATCCAAAATCTGGCACAAGCGTTAGAGAACGAATTACGGATCTCGCTCCCGAGCTCCGTTGATGAAATCTTGCGCCAGGTGGACGGCTTTGTTGAAAATGGGGTGACACTCTACGGTATCGATTTGGAGTACAGGGAAGATGATTTTGATGCCGTACCAGGCCTAGTTGCGCAAAACCTGACAATCTGGTCCAACTTTGCAGAACAGTCGATTCAGTACTTAATGTTAGGTGATTCTGAACTCTGGTATTTTGGAATCGATCTTCAGTCGGGGCGGCCAGTCGTTTTAGATAACTCAAATCTGGAGCCTCGACATTATTTCTCTACCGTCGATGAGATGGTGAACGATATGCTCCAGCAAGCATTGGGCGACTTTGAAGATGGTGGCGGAAAAACGTCGGAGTTCCAGTTTTCTCGTAACTGACTATTTCTATCACGAGTCGATCTACCCCTGGCACTACCATGGCAGAACTTGAAGATTTAACAGGCGCTTTGTATTTCGTGAAAAGTGATGAACTCAACGATCCACTATTTGCGACTGAGCCGCTCTTAGTGGCAAAACATAATACAGATGCAATGTCCAAATTCGTCGATGGAGCCTATCGCATAACTCCTGACGGTAATAGCGTCGAATCCTGCGGACCGGACGGTCAGCCGTTGTACGCTCCGAGCCAAAATCAGGTCGCTTTGTTGCCGTACCAGCAAACGTCAGGCTGGTCAGAAATGAATCAAAGATTCAACCAAGCGCCGGAAGTTTCCATTCTGCTAACTCCGACATCGGATGCTAAGGAAATCATGCAAGCGGTCGGGCGCGGAAGTCGGAGAAATAGCCGCGGTCCAACAGAGGTGAACTTTGTTAGTAACGACTCCGCAGCGGATCAGTTTCGTCTAAAGAGATTATCAACCGGGTTGCGAAAGATAGCAGCTACCGGCTCGCTCTGTGTTCCACCATTGCTTGAAGTGGTAGAAAAAGCATTGGCGAGAGCCGTATGCAATAATGCAAGTGTCGAAATCAGACGTGTAGTCGCGCCGCGCCGATCGTTACACGCAACCAAAAATCAAAGGATGCGTGTATGATCATCGTATGCGCACGGTCACACGGTGGTCTAATTAATGCCCGTGTCGATCAATCGATTCCCCAATCCAGTCAATGCAGCAATACTTGCAGTTTACGGGTCTTTGCGGCGCCGACATCCTGCCAAACTCGATTTCGCTGTGAGGAAGCATATGTTCTATGTTGGCCAAGGTTGGATCAGAGGCATGCTGGTTTGGCAGAACGAATACCCTGCGGCGCTGGAAAACCAGCCAGGAACCATTGCCGCTGAATTGTTCCGGGTATATGAAACCAATGTTTTGACGTCCCTTGACAGGTACGAAGGCTGCATGCCCGAAAAGCCGCGTCACTCTTTGTTCTATCGAAAGCTAGTGCCTCTCCAACAACCTCGAATTTGGGCATGGGTTTATTTTCTTGGATCGGAGATACCCCGGGGTGCCCCTTGCATTTCACCAAACATAAGCGATCGACAGAACTGGGGAGCAAGGCTCTGCCGTGCCAGTCACCTGACGAAGATCAAGAGTCTTTCAAATCGATCTCGCCAAAGAGGTTGTTCTTGGGCTGTCACAGATTGATGGCGATTCAGTAGAGAGAACCCGAAACAACGAGGTGAGTTAAGGGTTCAGGGAAACGAGAATCCAGAAAGGTCTGCTCGTCCCGCTCGGATGCAAGAGCTTTAGCCCAGCACCTGAGTGTAGGCATGTGACCGATCACACCGTCGACGGGTGCCCGGACGGGGTCATTGATCGCACCCTGCTACGATGATGATTGTTGATCGTGTCCGGCGGGAGAAGCCCACCTATATCCTACGAGAACCGTTTCCGAGGCAGGGACAGCATAGCGCAGACCTCAAACAACCGAAGGTCCGAAAGCGGGGACGCATCCAAGAGGTCGCGCCAGTAATTGATAATTTGAGATCCTTGATGCCGAACGCCCGAGTTAACCCGGGTGAGTCCACGCACCGATAAGAGGCGGCGGCATGATACTTGCCGCGTGGTGGAGAGCTTCCTTGCGCAGCCGTTCCGCCAACGGTTGGTCAAAAACCGTGTGCTGCCCGGAGCGGTGAAGATCTCTGATGTATGTCCCGGGCCTGCCAGGGTCTAAGGTGTGCACTCCTTTCTTGACGCCATTTCCGCTTTTCCGAAAATCGTCAAACAGTTCGGGCTTGCTCTCCGGCGAGTTAATCACAAATCTGCAGAAT
>JAFAXJ010000427.1 GCA_019241095.1 Verrucomicrobiota bacterium
TTTCCTGTACGCACGCGCCTTGAAAGAGACTGGCCGCATCACTTCCCAAAGCTTACCATGATCGGACGCCTGGTTGAAGCTGGTGAGCGGACAGAACTAGGCGAAGGCTACGACCACTTCGGGAGCAGTTAAAATGACAGTTCGCTCCGGCTCTCCTGGCCAAACGCGTCGTATCGGATATGATTTTGCTCATCGGGTAGCGAGTGGTGCCGTCCTGTCCTTGGTAGGAGATCTCGGGGCAGGAAAAACGGAGTTCGTCAAAGGGCTTGCAGAAGGTCTTGGCAGCGCGGCCAACGTTACCAGCCCTACTTTCACCCTTGTGCATCAATATCTTGATGGCCGCATCCCACTTTATCATTTTGACCTTTATCGTTTGCAGGCTGAATGGGAGTTGGATGAGATCGGGTTCCAGGAGTACCTCCGTCCCGACGTCATCTGTGCGATCGAATGGGGGAACAAGACGAGTTTGCCTGAAACAAAAATCTCCATTCGGTTTGAGTTTGGAAGCGCTGAGACAAGGATTGTCAGTTGGTGAAAACAGTATGCATCGAAAACTCGACTGCTTCCGGAAGCTTGGCTTTTGCTGACGGTAATCAAATTATTGATGTGTTTGAGTTCAGTCGATCCGGGGCTTTGGCGGTTTCTCTGCAAAACATGCTGAAAAGACAGGGTTCCCCGGACCAAATTGTTGTTGGAATCGGGCCCGGATCTTACTCAGGACTTAGGGTAGCGGCGGCCACGGCCTTAGGCCTTAGCGCTGCTCTGAATCTCAAAGTGCACGGTTGCCCGTCAGTACTTGGTTACGAGGCGCCCGAATACTCTGTGGTAGGCGATGCTCGGCGGGGGACCGTTTTCGTTGCGACCGTTAGAAACTATAAACTCGTTTCGATGCCTATTCTGATTCCCTACGATGAATTTCAGCAGCAGTTGTCAAATTTTGAATTGATCTATGCTATTGGCACGATTCCCGGCCTCGATGGTTTTCCGATTTCTGTCCCTAAAGCTCAGAATCTGGTTTTTAGAACCGAGAGTTTTACGGATAGCTATGAGCCGCTTTACTTAAAGGAGGCACACGTTACCGGCGCCAAGATTCCCTGAAATCGAAAGCTGCTTTCTGCGATTCGTCAGGAAAGACTTTCGATGTAAACCGGGCACTTGGCGCGCCGACAGAGCCTTCTCCAAGCAGCCTATTTCGAAGCATGCAAGCGATGATGCGCCGTCCGAAGCTGACTATAAAGATCGCGGTAAACTTCCTCGTAGCGAGTTTGGAGTTGTTTGGAGCGTTCTGGATTCGGTTCAACACAAATCTCTTCTCGATAGGCGATGCGCACAGCGGCGCTGGCATCGGCGAACACTCCACAACCGACTCCGGCTAGCAAAGCAGCCCCCAGGCTGACAGCTTCGCGAACGGGATTTATATTGATGGGGAATCCATAAACATCGGCTTTAATCTGAGTCAGTAACCGATTCTGGAACGAACTGCCGAAAGTAAGAATCTTGTGAAATGGGGGCCGGCCGGCCACTGAAAGCATCGCGTCGGCGATCGCTCGCGCTTCAAAAGCCAATCCCTCCAAGACCGCCCGGAACATCGCGCCGCGAGTGGTTGCTGACTTAATGCCGACGAAAGCGCCGGACGCTTGAGCATCAGGGTGGGGCGTCAGGCTTCTTAGTAAATGCGGCACAAAAACCGGAATTGCATCCTTAGCGGCACCCGCTTCCTCCACGAGCTCGGCAAAAGTTGCGTTGCTTCCCAGTTCTCTGCGAAACCATTCCATGGCGGCACCTGCCGTCTGCAAGCCACCGGTTAAGTAACAGTTCGGTTTGTCTATCCAAACGGCTCCTTGCGACAATCCGTGCGCAGCAATCTGGGAATCAAAAAGCGGCTTTTGAAGGATCGTGTTTAGCATCTCCGATGTTCCGATGCTGTCTAACAGTACTCCTTGTTCAAGCCCGCCGGCAGCAAAAGCACCGCCCGGGTGGTCATGAATGCCGACACTTACCACTGTTCCTGCGGGAAGTTCCGTGGCAGCCGCACCCGATGACGTTAGAACGCCCAGCGGAGTTCCACTTTTACAGAGGGGGGGCATCGATGAAGGGTCCACGCCAACGGCGTTCAGAATGCCGGTCGCCCATTTTCCTCGATGCAGATCGTACGCAAGAGTACGACAGGCAAGGCTTGGATCGGTAGCGGGGATTCCGCAAAGACGGAAGGCAACGTAATCAGCCAAATGGAGCCAACAGGCAACCTTTTGAAACGCAGCGGGATTGTGATTCTTCATCCAGAGAATTTTGCACAGTCCGAACATCGGATCGGGGGTAAGTCCCGAAGTTCTCAGCAATGCTTCAAAACCAACGCGCTCGCGAATCCATTCGTATTCAGCCACAGTTCGAAGGTCAAACCAGGCGATAGCCGGGGCTAAAGGTTGACCTTTTGAATCGATCGGCACCACCGATTCCGCGAGGCTCGAAACAGCAATGCCTTTGACAGCGTCGCGGTGCTCCAGTTGCGAGGCTACGGCGCGGACAGCGCTGCAAACAGCCTCCCAAAGAGCAGCGGGTTCGAAATCTGTCCAGTCCGGCCGTGGATGAGATTGCGGAGTCGGTTCGGAACTCTGCGCGACGATGATTCCAGTGTCGTCGAGCGCGAGACATTTAAGGTTAGTGGTTCCCACATCAAGTCCCAGCATCAGGTCATGGTGCGGCATAAACGTTACATGGTTCGGGGTTTGAGATAGGGTTGCGAGCTCCCCATTCAGGCGGGCGCGACGACGAGCTCGATGTTAGCTTCGCTCAGGGCTTGACTGAATTCCTCGGATGGTGATGCATCGGTCACCAAAATGTCGATCGCGTTGAGTGGAGCGCTTTGAGCGAATGCGTCAAAGCCGAGCTTTGAGGCATCTGCGACGATGATGGTCCGACGGGCACAGCTTATCATCCGTGCCATCATTGAAGCTTCTTCAAGCAACGTCGTAGAAAGACCTTTAATCAATGTCATACCGCTTACTCCAAGAACGGCAGTGTCTACGTTGATGCCCCCGGAACTGAATTCCACGGCGCCTAGGGTCGATCCCAAATTCATGCGGTACTGGCCGCCCAGAAGGTACACGTCCTGAATCGCTTCCTTTGGCAATGCCGGAAGCAGAGCCACGTTGTTGGTAACGATCGTCAGATTTCGCCGCGATCCGAGACTCGCAGCAAAGGCAAAGGTGCTCGATCCAGCGTTGATTATCAAGGTTTCCCCGTCGGAAACCAATTGCGCCGCCGCCCGTCCGATCCGGAGTTTTGCGTTTGCGTGCGTCAGGAATGGTGTTTCACGGTAAACCAACAACGCGGTGGAAACCGCACCTCCATGCGTACGCAAAAGCAACTTTCGTCGTTCAAGGTTCTGAAGGTCTCGACGGATCGTGTCATCTGATACACCAAAGTGCTGGACCATTTCATCGACACTAATTTGGCCATTGGCCTCGATTATCTGGAGCAGTTCCTGATGACGGCGGCCGAGCGTTGCATGCTGATCTTTGCTCATTGTTGCCGATGGAGGGAGACGAAATGACATTAGAGTTCTGACTTCGAACAGACCCAATACTCGGAATGTGCGTTAAAAACGAAGTCATTCGTTTAAGTTGTGCATAAAATATAAATCATCTTGCGGAATTTCTGCAAAATCGACTATAAGCGTCCCGTCGCGAATGTCGAAGCAGCGTTACGGCTTTCACTGGACTCTAAAGTTAACTTATGTACGTCACCAAGCCTCGTCTGTTCTTTAGCTACGCATTGCAAAACCGGTTTGCTGTTCCCTCTTTCAACGTTTGTAACCTGGAAACTGCGCGCAGTGTGATTGAAGCCGCTGAGGCTGAAAATGCTCCCGTTATGCTGCAAAGCTATTTTGGGGACCTGTATTATGGAGGTTTTGAGGTTCTACCCCAATTGTTGCGCAACTTGGCCGAGCAGGCTGGCGTACCAGTACTCGTCCATCAGGACCATCCCGACAGCAATCAAATGATTTTCCGAACTCTTCGACGCGGATATTATTCTGTTATGTACGACGGCGCGCATTTGCCGATTGAGGAAAATATCAGAGGAGCGGCCTACGTAACCGAAATTGCGCACGCAATGGGGGCTGCAGTCGAGGCAGAACTTGGACTTTTCGGTGGAGGCGAAGGGGATCATGGGAGAGTGCAGAATGCCTCACCGGAAGAAAGCCGACGAATGGTAGAAGAGAGCGGCATAGACACTTTGGGCGCCGCGGTTGGTTCGATCCACGGCCAAAGCAGCCGCCTGGACCTCATCTTACTCGAGGAAATTGCTAGTGTGACGCCCGCTCCTCTGGTACTGCACGGTGGCAGCGGAATTCATTTGGACGACCTGCGCGAAGCTATCCCAATGAACGTGGTGAAGGTCAACATCGGGGCGGATTTAGTACGAGCCTGGATGAGCGGGCTCAAGGAAGGCGCGTTACTCGAAAGCGGCCACGAACCTCCGCACCACTTAATGATGAATCACGCAAGCAAGAAAGTGAGCGAGATGGCTCGCGCGAAATTATCAGTGATGGGCGCATCGAATCACGCAGAACCATTGCTTGAAAAGCTTGAGAACGAGCGCGAAGACCTGCCCTTTATCTCAGCATCTTCACTGCCGGTCAAAGCCTGTAGTCGACGCTGAACCGAGCCGACCCTTTGTCTCCTCCATGAATCGCGAACCCTCCTATCGGGCGATCCTTTTCCCGTTAAAGTAAAAACCAGCTCCAAAATTAATCGTTTTCTTAAACTGATCCAAGAATCCCAGTGTGAAACAGCATGTTCTCTCCGTTATCTGTGCCCTGCTTTTCGGTGTCTCCGCAGTTCAGGCGGAACACACGACCGTGACAATCGCCGCGGTTAATAACCCCGATATGATTGAACTTAAAAAGCTCTCCTCGAAGTTTGAGCAAAAAAACTCAGAAATAACCCTGCAGTGGGTTCCTTCTAATCCGTGCATCAAAAAGGTCCCTTATACAGGAATCACTTTTGTGGGCATCCCGGAATTCCAGTCTTTCGGGTCCGCGGTAGGACAGAATGTTGCAGGGTTAGTCGCCGGAAAGACTTCGTTGGAGCAGACCTTGAAAAGTAATCAAGCCCTGGTGGAACGGGCCATCAAAGAAGCAGGTTATATGAAATGAGTTGAACTCTTGGGCAGGTTGTTTTCACTTCATGAAAACAGCCTGTCTGAATTGCAAGTTTTCGGATGTAAGTACCAGCCCCTTTGAAATGCCTGACCAACTCTAGTTGTGCAATTCCATTCCGCTTAAACAAAAGCCCAAAATATAGCCGTGTCACAGTCACCATTTTTCAGCGAAGGGTTCTCTAACGAGCTTAGGCTCTTGCTCGAATGGCGTCGCGACGTACGCCGCTTTCGCACCGATCCGCTGCCCGATGGTTTAGTCGAGGAACTGGTTGGTCTCGCGTCGCTTGGTCCGTCGGTCGGCTACTCGCAACCATGCCGTTTTGTGCGCGTTGATGATCCAAGACGAAGAGCTTCTGTCATGAAGTCTTACGAATGCGCAAACCGCGCGGCGCTGGCGTCCTATCAAAGGGAAGATGCCGAGCTTTACTCGAGCCTTAAGCTCGCCGGGTTAAGCGAATCGCCTGTGCACCTTGCGGCCTTCTGTGACTGTGCGACGTCTGCAGGGAAAGGACTAGGACGGCAGTCGATGCCACAGGCCCTACAGTATTCCGCGGTTATGGCGATCTGTATACTATGGCTCACTGCACGGGCTCGTGGGGTGGGCGTCGGCTGGGTTTCGATACTTGAACCCGAGATCGTTACTCGCGCATTGGAGGTACCCGAATCCTGGGAACTCATAGGTTATCTTTGCCTGGGCTACCCACTCGATGATGACCCTGAACCGGAGCTCATGCGCCTCGGTTGGGAGAAACGCGATATCCGTGCGGCAACCTTAATTGACCGCTAGATTTACCTGCTGCACGATTACCGGCGCGGCAACCTGATCTCAAGAGCCGCACGAGCCTCGCCGCAAGCACGCCTCGCGCATCGGTAAAGCAACACGTGTTTGTGGTCAAGGGGTCAAGGTCGAAAAGCACCCTGCCTTGAGCCGTGTAATTCAAGATCTCGAAGACGAACTCGGCTTCAAGCTATGTGCTGGTAAAACTGCAGAGTCAATTCGAATGGTTCGCGATTTTTGAAAAATCGGCCTCAGATAACCTCGACAAATCTTGAGTTCACTGAGGTTCTACAAGAGCAATAAGCTTGTCTGAGGACCAGAATCTGAAGCTATCTATTTGACTGCGCCGAAAGTCAATCCCTGCACAAGTTGCTTTTGGGTAAGCCACCCGAGGACCATGATTGGCGCCACAGCTAAGAGCGAAGCTGCAGACAATTTTGCCCAGAACAGCCCTTCAGGGCTCGAATAGGATGCAATAAACGCAGTCAATGGCGCTGCGTTTGCACTGGTGAGGTTGATGCTCCAAAAGGCTTCGTTCCACGCAAAGATGATCAGGATCAGTGCTGTCGAAGAAAGACCAGGCAGAGTCATCGGGCGCAGAAGATACCAGAGTTCCTGCCATATGGTTGCCCCATCGATTCGGCCCGCTTCCAGGACAGCCGCTGGCACCTCACAGAAGTAGGTATAAGCCATCCACACCGCGATGGGCAGGTTCATCAATGTGTAAATGATGATCAAGCCCCCAACAGTGTCCAAGATACCAAAAGTTCGGAATATCAGGTAAATTGGAACTAGCACGCCAACGGCGGGCATCATTTTCGTCGATAGCATCCAAAGCAAGGTCGACTGCGTTTTCAATGTCGGAAAGAACGACATCTTATAGGCGGCCGGAATTGCAAAAAGAAAGCAAACTAAAGTCGAACCCACCGAGACATAAATAGAGTTCATGACGAACGCTAAATAGTTGCTACGGGCGAAAACGTCCCTGAAAGACTCAAGAGTAGGGATAAAGATCAAATCGGGGGAATAAGCGCCTTGTTCAGTCTTGAAAGCAGTGATTGCCATCCAGAAGATTGGAAAGAAGATGATGATCGCTACCACCCACCCAATGATTCCAAATATAAGACCGCTATACTTTTTCATGTTACCTGCCCTTGAGATTTTGAGCGAGCATCCTGACCAGAAAATAAGCGACGATGTTCGCAAGAATAACGGCG
>JAFAXJ010000537.1 GCA_019241095.1 Verrucomicrobiota bacterium
GGTACGCTGCGGATAATATAACTTGGATCGATATACTTGAGGTTGATTTCCGTTTTTCGCTTTCTGAAAAAGCTGACAATCTCATCTCGCAAGAAATGACCGATATCTCCAAGTCGCGGATTGCCAGAAGCATCGGTCGCGCCGCAGTTAGCTAGTATCAGATCCTGGCCGGCGCCTTCGGCGACCACAATCACGGCATGCTTTCTCTTTGCAAGTCGATATCGCAAGGCCTCCAGAAATCCAGCTGAACCAGTGAGATTGAAAGGGATTTCTGGAATAAGACAGAAATTGACATGCTTTCCAGCTAACGATGCGTAACAGGCAATGAAACCGGAGTCCCGGCCCATTAGTTTGACAAGCCCGACGCCGTTTACTGCCCCTACTGCTTCGACGTGGGCGCAAGACACGGCTTTAACAGCTTCAGCAAAAGCTGTTTCAAACCCGAAGCTTTTGTCAATGTACATGATGTCATTATCAATTGTCTTGGGGATACCGATGACGCTTCTCGCGCCCCCTCGCTTTTTAATTTCACGATGAATCGCGGCGCCGCCTCGCAAGGTTCCATCGCCGCCGATGACAAAGAGCATATCGACACCGAGTTCCTCAAGGTGATCGACCATCTCGCTCACGTCGTGAGGGCCGCGTGAACTGCCTAGGATTGTGCCGCCGAAGGTGTGGATCGTGGAAACGGATTCCGGTTTTAATGTTAACGGCACGTGGCCACATCGGGGTACGAGTCCTTCAAACCCATAACGCAGCCCCAGGATACGAGTTACTCCGTAAAGATAGTATAGCTCGTTCACGATGCCGCGGATGATGTCGTTCAATCCGGGACACAATCCACCGCACGTCACAATGGCAGCTGTAACCTTTGGCGGATCGAAAAAAATTCGCTCCCGAGGTCCTGCCATTTCAAAGCTCAAAGGGTAAAGACCTCGATCGAACATGTCCCGCACCCCATCAAGAGAATCGTCATAGATGATGCAATGTTCATCTGTTCGAAACTTTTCCCGTCCAATCTGGCGATGACGGAGCGGGGACAGATATAAGCACTGCCCTAGCGATTCAATATAAGCTTCCATCCCTAATGACACCGAACTTCATTCCCAGGTAAGCATCAAGCAGGAACTCTACTTGCTTTTCGCGATTTCCCGCCGGCTATCAGGCTTCAGTTGAAAGCGTTTCAGCGGCAGATCTTGATAGATACCTCCTAGCCATCGGCTCAGACCTTTAACAGGTGGCGGCTCAAGCCAACCAACCCGAGCGCCGGTCCGCAGAAGACGCTGGATTACAGTTCGCAATTGGTACGCTACTAACGATGTCGTCTCCCCTGGCCGTGGACTAGCCAACCCGTCGGAAACGATCAGAACAAGATCTGAAGACCCCATCCCGGCACGCGTCCGAGCGCGGGCGAGGACCTGCAAGGATTCTATAATCTTGCTTTTACCTGCTGCACGACTCACAGCGAAAAGCGTTGAAACGAAGCGGCTGGCAGAAACTCTTCGGCTAATCCAATTGATCTTTCCGTCTGACAACAGCAGCAGGTGAAAACGAGCAACAGGTAGTTTTGCGGAACTCAGGAGGTCGCGTGCAGCGACGGCAAGCCTGTTCATGCCTGTCGATCGGCTCGCATCGAGAAAACACCAAAAGCTCGGTTTTGCGGCTGTTCTCTGAAATAGAAGCTCAAAGCAGCCATTTCCATTCGACCATCCCGCCTTGATGGCTTCGATGACGGATGGTATCCAGGCGATCGAGCCCGCTTTTCGCGGAAACCGGAGATATGCGTTTCCGCCAGTTAGAGCTCCTTGTGAACAACTTCGAAGCCATGCAAAAAAGTCTTCATTTGGCCTTTCGATCGGATCCGGCAAGACTTTCGCCTCATTGGCAGACTCGAATGGAGTGATCGAAGTCGAATGAAAGGCCGGCCCTGGTGGTAGCGTTCGCGTGCCTGATTTCGCCGGAGGGTTGGGTGCGGCGGGTGGAACCGTTTTTCGATGGCCCAAGCAAAGACGCCATGCTTCTTCCAAGTCCGAATCGTTCACATGCAGTCCGTTGCGCCATGCCGCTGCGCATCGCGCCGTCCTGACTACAGCCAACTCAGCTCGTATGCCCTCCAGATTGAATGCCTTGCCCTTTTCGGCAATCGCGATCCTTTGTTTTTGCGACAGATCAATTTCTTTCAGACGCTCTCGAGCCGAGGCAATCTTATGAAAAAGATCTGAAAGAGCACCTGATTCAGTGGTTAAAAACCGCTTTGGATCATCATCAAAAGCAATCCGGCGCCTGACTATTTCAACTCGTTGCTCGGCGTCAAAATTGTCCAGGACCTGGACTCCATGTGCAAACCGATCATGCAATTGAGGGCGCAAGTCTCCCTCTTCGGGATTCATCGTGCCGATCAGGATGAACCGGCTTTGCACCGCGCGAGTGAAACCGTCGCGTTCCATGCGATAGCGGCCCGAAGCTGCTGCATCAAGGATGAAATCAGCCAGAGAATCCGGCAATAAATTGATCTCATCGATGTAAAGCATTCCACCATTTGCTTCCTCAATTAGTCCGCGACTGAGCTGCCACTTGGAGTTTTCTACCAGAGCGCCTGCATTAACGCCGCCGAGCAAACGCTCTTCACTCGTGCCGAGCGGAATTTCCACGAATGGCATCGGACTCCAACTTTGAAGCATGGTCGCGAACGCGCGCACCATGGTGGTTTTTGCGCAGCCTCGATGTCCCATCAGAAGTACGCCGCCGATGTGCGAATCGATAGAATGATAGATGAGTGAACGTTTTGCGTCTTCCATTCCGACAATTGCGGTGAATGGGAAGTGGATCATTCGAGTGTTCCGTGCAGTTCGATGAGAGTCGCCTCGAGACCAGAAAGAGCCGCTGGGCTGGGATTAGCCCAAAACTTACGTTCAACAGCCTCTAACATACGCTCTACAGCTTCCTGTAAAGCGGCTGGATTATGATCGCGGAAGAACTTTTGTTGATCGGGATCGAGCAGCAGCTTTTGCGCAATCTCTTCGTACTGATGATCTTTGATTAAGCCAGTAGTCGCCCCGTAGCCGAAGAGGTAATCAATCGTGGAAGACATTTCAAAAGCGCCTTTATAACCGTGCCGCCGCATCCCCTCAAGCCAGCGGGGATTCAAAACTCTGCTTCGAATAACTCTGACAAGCTCTTCATAAAGTGTGCGAACGCGCGGTCGTTCGGGATCACTTGAATCGCCGTGGTAAACGGCAGGCGCTTTGCCCCGCAACACCGTCACAGAAGCCTGCAAACCGCCCTGGAACTGAAAATAATCGTCGGAATCCAGGATGTCATGTTCACGATTGTCCTGATTTTGATGAACAACATCTACCTTCGCAAGGCGCGAGCGGAAAAGATCGATCTGTTCCGAAGCTTTACCATCGCTGTCATAGGCAAAGCCGCCCCAGCGGCAAAACACCTCACTAAGATCAGTTTGAGAATTCCAGTTTCCTACATCGAGAAGCGGAAGCATACCTGTTCCGTAGGCGCCGGGTTCGGAACTGAACACCCGCAGCATTGCCGAATGCTTTTTCGCCGCGAGCTCTTGTGTGCTGCTATTTTCTGTTTCGAGCAACCAACTTTCGCGAACAGGATTCATCTCTGGAGCCTCTTCAAGAAGCGCCAATCTTTTCGGAACCGTTGCGAGCAAACGCATAACATCTCCGAAAGCGTCTCGAAACAAACCAGAAACCCTGAGCAAAACGTCGATCCGCGGACGCCCCAATAACCCGAGGGGGAGTATGCGAAAGTCGACAACCCTGCCTGAAGCTTCTTCCCAAACCGGTTCACAACCCCAAAGCCAAAGTGCTTGCGCAATGTCGTCGCCCCCGGTTCGCATATTGGATGTTCCCCAAATGACTAAGGCAAGACGTCTGGGGAACTCGCCCTGCTCTTGTCTATGGCGTTCAATCAGGCTATCGGCCAAGGCTTTTCCACAATGCCACGCGGTTTGTGTAGGAACCGAACGCGGATCTATTGAAAAAAAATTCCTACCGGTAGGCAATACATCAAACCTGCCCCTGGTAGGCGCACCAGCGGGGCCGGGAGGCACAAATTCACCACGCAACGCACTCAGGATATTCTCAATTTCATCAGAGCAAGAAGTAAGTCTGGGGACCAACTGTTGCCGAACGAACGTTCGTATCTTCTGCAGCTCTGAATTTTCATTTTCCCGATATCCAGATTGCAAAACGTCTTTCAGCCATGCGCGCGCTTTTACTTCGAAAGCATCGCGTTCAGTAATCGTCAGATCTTCAACATGGTTCCGACCTGTCAGCGCCGTGATGATACTCTGGCGTTCACCGCTCGAGATGCGAACTAGACCCAAAAGAAAACCGACCTCATCGGTGGGTTTAGTTCCAAGGATATGAAGTCCCGAACGGATCTGGCTTTCCTTAATTTCACAAAGATAGTTACCGATTGTCTGCAAACTCGTATCGACTAACTCAGAACGCCATGAGGCCGAAGAGACGCACTCATCAATCTGGCGCTCTAGTTCTTTAGTGCGACTTGGGTAAAGTGCTGCAGCCTGCGCATGTTCTTCCAAAAGGCGTTCCACCTTTTCCAGATCAGTATACAATCCGGAACGAACCAGCGGAGGAGTTAAATGGTCAATGATAACAGCTGAGGTGCGGCGTTTAGCTTGCGTACCCTCTCCTGGATTATTAACAATAAATGGGTACAAATGAGGAAGAGGTCCCAAGCAGATTTGAGGATAATCATCCTCGCTTAGGGCAGTAGCGCGCCCTGGGAGCCATTCTAAATTGCCGTGTTTACCAAAATGAATGATCGCATCCGCTCCAAACTCCTGGCGAATCCAAAGGTAAAAAGCGAGGTACTCGGGTGGAGGAGGTAAGGTCGGACTATGATAGATTGCTTGCGGCTGCAGTGAAAAACCCCTTTGCGGCTGAATTCCGACAAAAATGTTGCTTAACTGCACGCCTGCAATTGGTATAGACGAAGGCAAGTCCCAGCTTTCAAGCAGTTCCTGTTTGCGCACTGGTGGTAAATGCTCAATTTCGAAGCGCAATCGCTCGGCGCAAAAAGTCTGAAACGGAGCTTTACCATAGGATCGCTCCGCATCGTTGGTAGGTCCGGCCTGGAGCCAGCACATTAGCTCCTCACCGGTCGCGGGCAACGGATCCACTTTGTACCCATCGGCTCTCAAGCGCTCAAGAAGCTTTATCGCACTTGCCGGGGTATCCAACCCAACCCCGTTACCAATACGTCCATCGCGGTTGGGATAATTGGAAAGGATGATCGCGACCCGCTTTCCCGAATTTTCTAACTTGCGCAACCGCGCCCAGCGCCTGGCCTGTTCGGCGATGAATGCGACCTGTTTGGGGGCTGGCACCAAACGCCTCAAACTAAACTGCACGTCAGATAATCGGGATATCTCTTCCCGGAATCCTGTAACTGTGGAGAAAACTCTGCCATCCAACTCCGGTAACGCGACATTCATTGCCACTTCAGCGGGGCCCAAACCGCTAACCCCCCATACTGTTTCGCTGCAGAAAGCCGCCGGAACCTGAATGACCGGACATCCAATCTGTTCGAAAATCGACACTTCCGTCTCGCCGGCGCTGATTGAGAAACTTTGCATCGCCAGAATGACATCGGGCGAACTGACTTCGCTTACGCTTAACAGATGTTGTGCAGACGACCGCAAAGAGAAAGAATAAAGACAACGTACTTCAAAGCCCTTTTTCTCGAGAGCTCCAAAAAGGGAGTCAACGATCTGCAAATCACCAGCCTGCACCCATGCTCGGTAAAAACAGATCCAGGCAGTATAGTGTCGTTTTTGCGTCGATGCGCGATAGAGACCGAAAGTAGGTGTAGGCTCAGCAAGGGGAACGTCGAAGGCCGGGTCCCGTAGTAACTGTTCGATACTCAAACCTGCCAATCGGATGTTCTCTTCACCGCCCTGGAAGAATAGGTGGTGCAAACGTTGGCAGGTAGTGACAGAAAAATCGCTGAGCGCCGTGAGTTCAGAATCTTCTGTTTCGGTTCCTGATAAAAGCAGAATTCTTGGGCGCCTGCCCTCATCAAGGAGATTGATAAGTCCCTGAATGAAATGGGCGAAATATGCTTTGCCGCCCAACAATCTGGCCAAGAGGATATCTGAGCCTCGAATCACACTGTCAATGTAATGATCTGCTGCGACCGGTTGTCGCAAGGGGAAAGCATGCGCAAGGCGAAGACGAGCACCGAACGAGGATCCCCAAATTTTTGCCACGCAGCTCAATTCAGTATCGGCCGCGCTGACAAAAACGATTTCCGCAGGCGTTTGCTGAATCAAAACCAGCTCACGTTCGGCGTCTAACAATCCGGGCTGAGCTGCGGTCCAGTGCATTAGTTTAAAAATCGGGCATTACCAGGTACCGCACTGGAGAGCAAGGCTGCTAACTCCATTGGGTATTGGTCATCTCGTTCAAGAGCCTTACTACTTGATCGCGCTTCGGGTGGTAGCCAATGAAAACCAGGCTGGACAATTCATTGGCCGGACTGAGTTCCGATTCAAAGTAGGTCTGAACCCTTTTTCGGACTGCCTGGACGACGAGACGATGTGATTTACCGCTCACAGTAGCGAAACCCTTGGCCCGAAGAATCGGCTGCTGCAACGTGATCTGGAATAGCGCATTTTTCAGGATCTCCGGATTTTGGGCTTCGTGTGTGTGAAGAGTAAATGACTGCCACCCGGTATCGTGTTCGTGGAAATGCTGGTGTGTAGAAGCGCCATGCTCATGCGCTCCAAGACCGGTATGCGAATGCCCGTCAAAGCCGCTCTGGTCTCCAAGCGGACTGTCACCCTCGCCTGGTGCGAAATGCACTGGGCCACGATGGTCATGATTGACAAGAGGGTCATGATGATGCTCAAAGCCGGCATGCGGAGCATCATGAACATTCAACCCCAAGCACAATCGTGTATCTAATTCGGCATGGAATGCCAGCTCAAGAAAACGAACTTTGGAAGCCTTTGACCGGACGATCTCTTCAGCCTTTAGCAAAGCGTCTTCTGAAAGATCGTCTATTTTATTAAGGACTACCACATCCGCACTTTCGAGTTGCTGGTTCAAGATCACGTCAACCGAAGCCGTATGTTCCGGAATGTCCTGTAAGCCCGGAACAGGCTTTCCTCCTTCGAATCCACCTCCAAGCAACAAAGGAGTGTCAACGACCGCCAACACAGCGTCTAGCTGGAAATCGTTCCGGATTTCAGGCCAACCCAGAGCCCGCATCACCGGCGCGGGCAAGGCCAGGCCAGAGGTTTCGATCAGAACGTGATCAACCTCGTTCTTTCGAACCTGCAAAGTTCGCATGATCGGCAGAAAGTCATCCTTGATTGTGTAGCAAATACATCCGTTCGGAAGATCGTGAATTTCTACGCCATGTTCTTCGCCCGCGGTCCGCAAAAGCGTTCCATCGATAGAAACCTGGCCGAACTCGTTTACCAGAACAGCTAATTTCCTCTCAGGATTCTTCCGTAAAAGCCCGCAGAGCAAAGTGGTCTTTCCGGATCCCAAAAAGCCAGTGAAAATCGTAACAGGTATTTTCATCGTCTTTGATCAGCAATCAGCAGATTGACCAGCAGATCCATGTCTGCAGTTACCCATGGATAATCCAGTCCAGGTCGTTGAATGACGATTAGAGGCAAGCCGAGCTCATGGGCAGCTTCAGCCTTTGCAAGAAACCCACCCGATTCTCCGGATTCTCGCGTCACAACACAATCGACCGCCCAGCCGCTCCAGAGTGTGCGGTTCAAATCTCTACTGAACGGCCCTTGCATGGCAATGACATGGTCCCGCGCAACGCCAACACGTAAAACCTCCTCAATATGAACCGGGTCAGGAGTTACCCGGACAAACCATTCGCAAGAGCCGGCTTCAGGATGGTTCACAAAAATTGGGACATCTTTCGATCCAGTGGCTAGGAATATCTTTTTGCCTGTTTGGACTGCGATGTTCGCAGCCTCAGCAGCAGAATCGCAGGAGATTACGGGAAAGGGGCTTTGCATAACGGGCCTCTCGTATCGAAAATAGGGTATTTTCAGCTTCTCGGCAGCCCTGATTAATTGCGCGGAGATCGTTGTTGCGAAAGGGTGTGTCGCATCGACGATGGCGCTTGCATTACTGGCTCGGAGTTGGTTCAGCCGAGCCTCTTCCCCCATCCTGCCTGCTTGCACCGTCGCCTCAGGCAAGCTTTTAACTGCTAGTTCTCTCCCATATTGTGTAGCGGTAGAGAGTACCACCCTTAAACCAGCCTCGGTGATTTTAGCTGCTAGCTCATTGCCATCGCTTGTACCGGAGAAAACCCAGATTGCGTGTTGAGTCAGGATATCTGAACCAGACCACCCATTATAACCTCGAGGAGTGTAGATAAATTGTTGCTTTGCTTCGGTGTAGCGATTCCCAATGATGATAGTTGTCGTCATGTCAAACTTACGTTCCGAAAGTTCTTTTAAGCGGCAGACTGCAGTGCTCTGACCCTCCCTGTAGGCGTTCTTCACGATTGCACACCATGTCTCGGGATTTTTGCTTTCCAAAAACACATCCAGAATACGATATACCCCCTCACGACGAGACCTGCTTTGTACGTTGTAGAGTGCAGTCACAAGATCCGCTTGAGCAAGGGCCCGCGCACGAAACTCGATCCAACTCCAGGGACAGAGAAGGTCCGAAAGGGAAAGTACCGCAAAGTCGTGGGCTAGAGGCGCGCCTACTAACGATGCACAGCTGTTTGCCGCAGAAATTCCCGGCACAACTATCGGCTCGAAAATGTCGTGCTCTGACATTTCTTCAAACACCAGAGTCGCCATCCCATAAACGCCGATATCCCCGCTGGACACTAAACTTACCTTTTTCCCTGCTCGGGCATAATGAAGCGCCAATCTTGCCCGTGTCGCCTCTTGAGTCAGGGGCGATGTGTGAATCTCTTTGCCCGCGATCCAAGGCTCGATCCAGTGCAGGTAGAGCTCATAACCGATGATGACATCGCTTTGCTCTAATGCCTCTTGAGCAAGGGGCGGGATAAGACAGGCAGCGCCGGGTCCAACCGAAACAAGAAAGAGCGGTGTTTTAGCACTCACCTGATTAAGTTTCCTGTCTCTTCGGCGACAGCTATCGATACGCCGTTCAGCGATGTTTTAGGCAGCAATAGTCGGGTTCGGTGGCCGGCAAGCAAGGCGCATGGCTCACAAACTCCCTCTAACCCCAATGTCTCGTGAACCCAGTCGGACGGTTGCGTCACCCAAGGTCGAATCGCCACAAGATCTTTTGGAATGATTCGAAGCGCGATGTTTTCCCTCTCACACCAGGTGAGTAGAGCTGTTTCTTTCGCTTTTAGATCGATGGTTGCAAGTTCTCGAATATCAGCACGGCTTTTACATAGCTTTTCCAGGCAAAACTCGACGGCACACTCGATCTGTTCACAGGAAACACCTTTTCGACAACCAATCCCGATAATTAACGATTTCGCTGTTTCCGTAGCTGTCGTGATCACCGGAACAGCACCTGTCAAGTTACTCACCTGATAGGCCAGCAGGTTAGCTCCACCTTCGTGACCACCTATCAAAGAGATTGCAAAGCGACAACCCTCGTCCAATACAACGACGCCCGGATCGCACGATTTGTGTTGGAGTACGGGTTGCAAGTATCGGACCGCAATGCCTGTTGCCATTACCATCACCCATTGTGGAAAACAGGAGAAAATGGAAACAAATGCCTGGCGATTACCCGTGCCCAGCGGCAAATCCAATCCCCCTAGATCCCCACACAATTTGGTTGCGAGCTGCTTACCAAGCATCTCCGCTTCCGGGCGAACCACCCAGATTCCAGGCCTTTTTGGTTGCCCGCTATCTAGCCGATATACACTACTCACGTGGTGTTCCTTTCCTGAATCGGTGCGAGTAGGCAGAATGATATAAACGTGAATCTTCCCCTTTCGCTGAGTCCAAAACTTCTCCGATAATGAACAGAGTCGACAAAACCCATTCGGCCGGATTGATTTCATGAAGTACCCGCTCAAGAGTCCCGCGATAGATCTTTTCCTGTGGCCAGGAAACCTTGTGAATCAGGGCTACTGGCGTGTTTGGGGAGTAAGAACACCGCAGTTCGCTTACCACTCTCGCCAGGTTCCCGCCCGATAAAAAGATGCATAAAGTCGCTTTGTGAGACGCCAGAAGCGATAACGCCTCATCTTCAGGAACTGGAGAAGCCCGTCCGGTAGTTCGAGTCAGAATAACAGTTTGTGTGATACCCGGTTTGGTCAGTTCAAAGTTCATCACGGCTGCCGCAGACAAGAATGATGAAACGCCAGGTATTATCTCGTAAGCAATACCGAGTTTATCCAAACGTCGCGTTTGTTCAGCTGTCGCGCCATAGATAGCCGGATCACCGGAGTGCAGCCGCGCTACATCCCAATTGTTCGCATGAGCTTCAAGGTATAACCTCTGTTGCTCATCCAGATTAAGTTGAGCCGTGTTGATTGTACGGGCTCCTTTTCTGCAATAGTCAAGCATTTCTGAGTTAACCAGCGAACCGGCATAGAGAACCATCTCTGCTTCCGCCAGAATTCTCGCACCGCGAACTGTAATCAGGTCAACTGCTCCTGGCCCTGCCCCGATGAAATATACTTTCATCCGACTTTCGTGCTCGAAGATCCTTTATTAGCCGCAGAACGGTGAGTCCCGGTCTTCGACGCCCTTCTAATGCTTGCTGCACGACGGATCAGGATCGTCGCTAAATACCCTTGCGGCTGCCCGGGATCTAGCGTTTCCAAATTGGTACAAATTCTTTCGTCCGCCATGCCGACATGGCTCCCAAAGGAACAATTTCCTGCAATCCCAAGGTCTCGCAGTAACGCAATGATCATAGGCAACCGTGCACCGATTTTCATCAGTACGACCACATCATGACTTTCAATCGCTGAACGAAGTGTCCTAACATCATCTGGACATGGCAAAATCAAGACGTTTTCTTTACCGTACCCCAGCGCGAAACCTGTTGCAGCGGCTAAGGCGCAATAACTTGTAATTCCTGGATAGGTTCGATGATGAAGGTCAGGGATTTGCGAATTTAAAGCTGTTAGTGTGTAGATGTAAGTCGAGTAAGTCAGGGCATCGCCTAACGTCAGGTAAGCCACATCCTTACCTGCGCGCAGCTCATCGCCGATACTGCTCGCGAGCGCATCGTAGTGAAGCGTTAATGCATCGCGATCAGCGTCCATCGCGAACTCAACTTCACGAAACCGAGCGTCAGGAATGTCTGCAGGCGGCAAACAAGAGCGCGCTAGAGAAAAAGGCATAGTCGTGGCTTTCGGAACAAAGATCAGATCACATTTTTGCAGGCATTCCCAGGCAGCAACGGAAATCATTCCCTGTTCACCGGGCCCAACGCCTATGCCATAGAACTTACCTGTCATCTCTGGTGTCCTAACGGAGTGCCATTCATTTTAAATAGCCGGACCCTGATCTCCTCTACTCTCGATAGTCTCAGGGCGATTAATTTAGCGATCTGCAATTCGGCGAAACTCCAGAAAGTGTTGGCTATTGTCATCTGCTGGAGGAATTCAATCATACCCTCAACGGTCGAACAAAGGCTGAGCGAATCTAAAACTCTGCGATCAAGTCCAAACTCAACGCCGGCATTACATAATGCTACCACGGCAGTTCGGCTACTACCAGAATGAGTGTCCCATTCTCCATTAAGCAGTTTGCCTAACTTCCCTGGGTGACCAACCAACCATAATCTCCCGAGATCCTGATTATTACTAACCAGAGTCTCCTTAACGCATTCCAGTGCGAAGCCCACGAAATTTGACATCTGCACAACGCATTCCAACGGCAAAGAAATCGTTTCGCGCGCGAAGCGCTGGCCTAGGTTGCCGGGCGTAAGCACGATTTGAGACGGATGACCACCAAGGGCAACACGAACGTAAACGGCTATGGAAGCTTGGAAGGCCGCCGTCGATTTTGGTTCCACGATCCCGGTAGTTCCAAGAATTGATATTCCTCCAACTACGCCAAGCCTTGGGTTGAACGTCCGTTTTGCGATCGCTTCCCCGTTTTCGCACCCAATCTGCAGATCAAATCCGGCGTATTCAAAATCGCGCTCGTCCAGCACCTCCTTGACAGCAGCGATCATCATCGATCGCGGCACAGGGTTGATAGCCGGCGCTCCAATCGGAATTTGCAATCCCGATCGCGTCACTGTCCCAACTCCTTCCCCTCGAAAAAAGCGGATCAGCCCGAGCCGATTCCGACTCACTCGGGCAAAAATGCGGGCACGATGAGTTTGATCTGGATCATCGCCTGCATCTTTGATCACCTCCGCGCGCGCACAATCTACAGTTTCCGATTCTATTCTATCGATATCGACCGTGAGATAATGCTGACCGCCAGGCAGACTGATCTGCACGCTCGACGGGTTCTCCCCGCAGAGCAGGCGAAGAAGCCCAGCTTTCACGGCCGCAGTCGCGCAGGCGCCAGTGGTATAGCCGCGCCGGAGTCCATTTTCCGCTAACCTGGAAAGGTCGATATTCATCCCTGTGCGGTTCGAATCAGCAACTCGTTCGTGATGGCTGCAGCCCATGGTGACCCGCCGCGAGTCCCTCTATTCGTAATGCGCGGAACCCGCACACAGCGACGTAGACTTTCTTTACATTCGCGCGTACCAACAAAACCTACAGGTAAGCCTATAATCAGATGCGGTCGCCAATGATGTTGTTCGACGAGTCGGACAGCTTCCATGACAGCTGTCGGAGCATCCCCGATTGATAGGATTAAGTTGTTGCCGAACTTTTCCCAGGCCCGTCGAATGCCTGCCGCCGAGCGTGTTAGCTTTCCATCGAACGCCATCAGCCGAGTTTCCTCCTCGTGAACGAAACAGAAACTGGGTATTTTTAACCTTT
>JAFAXJ010000640.1 GCA_019241095.1 Verrucomicrobiota bacterium
AACTCGACCGCGAACCGAAACAAAGATCTCCAATGGGGAATACGCCCTGAGTTCAGGTTTGGCTCAGCCGGCGCCTCGCCCTCCAGTGCTCGTAAAACCAAAAACCGATTAGTTCAGATCAGGCAAATTTGGCTGCACACCTCTGGAAAGCAACTGACACACTCGGATGAACAAGCAGAAGGCGGCTGATGTCTCTGGCATTCAACCCGCTCTGAATCGCCAAAGCCGCGACATTGATTACCTCAGAAGCTTGCTGGCCGATGATCACGCAGCCTCTTAGTTGTCTCGTCTGCTGCTCAACGATCAATTTTACCTGGGTCAAAGAGGGCTCCACGACGGTCCTGTTATCTGAAGTCACAAGTTTTACGGACTCCGTCTGAACTTCCACATTAAAATCGGCAACTTCCGCTTCATGTTCCATCCATCCGACAGCAGCCACGGGTGGATCGGTATCCAGATATCTTGGAACCCAGCGAGAACTAAAGATGGAATCTCCTCCCGTGATAGCCTCACAAGCAACACGAGCTTGCGCGGTCGCAGAACTATCCAACATATTTAAACCGTTCACATCTCCGATTGCAAAGATGTGCCTTTGAGCAGTCCTTAGTTGAGCGTCAACTTCGATAAACGGTTTCGCGGCTATCCCCAAGGCCTCAAGACCCAGCGATTCAACATTAGGGCTTCGCCCGGTAGCGACTAAAATCAAATCAGGCGCCATCTCGGAGCCGTCAGGCCGTGTAACAATCGGAGACCCTGCTTCCAAGGGAAGATTTTTAACATCGATCTCAGCGCCTAACATGAGTTCAACGCCACTCGCAGTCAATTGGCTTGCTACATGTTTACTTACAGTTTCATCCCAGCTCGGTAAGAGCCTCTCCGCCTGTTCAGCCACTGTAACCTGGCATCCGAACTGTCGGTAGATAGCGGCGAACTCGCAGCCGACATAACCACCGCCCACCACCAATAAATCAGATGGAGGGTCAATGCGCTGGATCAGGTCATCGCTATTGATGATTCGCGATCCTGGAGTGCTGCGATAATCCGGCCGTGAACCAGTTGAAATAAAAATGTGCTCTGCCTCAATGTCCGTGTTGTCACCCCACTCGCCTGTAACACGAACAATGTGTTGACCAGCTAAACTCCCAGTTCCTGAGAGGATCTTAACGCCCAGCTTTTCAAGATCGGCTTTGAGCTCGTCAGCAAGTCGATTGCTAGCAGCTCGCTGCGATTTCATCCAGTCAACCAAAGAATTTCTTAAAAGATCCGCTTCAATACCAAATTTCCCGCTACCCAGGAATTCGCGAAACATCCTGCCTGAAGCGTGCAACGCGCGTACTGCATAGCACCCGCGATGCAAACGAGTACCTCCAAGTCTCTCTTTTTCAATCAGCGCAACGCGAAAACCGTTCTTGGCCGCCAGGAGAGCTGCTTCAGCTCCTCCCGAACCGGAACCGATGACTGCAAGTTGATAATTTTCCATCATATTGTCGCGACTATTTACCGCAATATCATCTCTCGCTGGCTCGCACCATAGTCCAAAAATGAATTTAAGACCACTGAACGCTTGTTCAAAACGGATCACCCCTTGGGGCCTGCTCGCATGAGCGGCGAAGCCGCGGCTCAGAGCGAGGACCATCCCATTAGTTTAAGTCGGCGTGGTAGAATTGATGCGTAATCCGAAAAGCTGTTTTGGACAAGTGCTCAAGCAGTGGTCTCGGTTTAGCCAAGTACTCACGTTCGGAGACGTATTCCGTTACGCGTCCGGTGAATCAAGCCATCAGAATTGCGTCACCGATTCGACTCTGCAGTAACTTCACCGTATTTCTGAATAGTTGTACTAAGCTAGCCAGTCAACACCGTCCCTGGAGTGGGCTATTCACCGGATAAGATGTTGCATGCGCGCCTGCTTGGCCGAACCCAGGCGTGAGCAGCCGAGCCAGGAGCTCGCATGGCGCACGCAGTCCGTCGCCTGGACGCAGTTGACAAGGGAAAGGCTGATAAGGATTGCGTGCACTCTTAAGCGCCGGCTCGATCCAAGAAATATCTGAGCGCCGGAGCAATGAACTCGGTATGCTCCCATGTCGGGTACTTATCGCGAACCTGCGGCTCTAGCCGAGTGACCGCTTCAGCAGCAGAAATGTTACCCGACCCTGACGAGACGGCTAGCTCGCGAGTGCTCTGGAGATAGTCGGCTACCGCTTGAGCGATCTCCGTTCCGCCCAGATTTCCGTGCCACAAAAAGCCGTCCCAATTGAAGTTGCTGAACCAGACTTCGGTCTGCATGTCCCATCGGGGATTGAACAAGGTGCTAAACTCTCCGGCTCAAAGTATCCTCCAAGTGGCCATCCCCGGTCACCCGCACTTAATTCCCAAAGAGCTCCGGGCTCTTTTTTGCGAGCAAGAAATTATGGGCCGCGCGCTTTCTCGACCGAATGATTAGACACTGGATCTGCGCAATCGGGCTGATCGATGGCAAGATCTAAAGCCTGATTCTTTTAGTCGAAGAGGGCGTTAACCTCCTTACTGGCTTTTTTCATCGTTGTAGAGGCGTTCGCTCCGTTTAACAGAATCGCATCAAGCCCAACCTGTGTAATCCGCAGGACATCAGCGGCGTGATCCGCTATCGGAAAGAGAAACGTTCCGTTGGGCGCAGTTGCTTCCGCAAGAAACGGCGATACATCTATCCCCTTTTTGCTCATCACATCTTGCGCCTTCTTTGCGGCGTTTGGAATTGCCGGAAACACCACCCCAAAACTGGCGATCACCATCTGTCCGTCTTCGGAGCCCAGGAATTTAACCCATTTCCAGGCTTCTTCCTTATGCTTACTGCCAACCCAGATCGAATCCGCTAGCCCGTTAAACATCGTTTTGCGCCCATCAGGACCTTTCGGCAAAGGAGCAAAACCTTTATCGAATTTTGTGTTGTCTTCATACCAGTTGATCAGCCAGGAGCCGGTCAGTGCCATAGCCCCTTTGTCGGCGGCAAAAAGGCTGTTCGCGCCAAGCTGCCGGGCATCTTTTGCCGGCACGATAAAACCTTTCTTCTGTGTGTCGGCGATCCATTGCAAAGTTTCGGCGAGCTTCGGGTCATCATAATGAAAGCCCTTTGCCCAGGGTGCATCGTGGAACTTGAATCCATTCGAAACGGCAAAATGGCTCCATTCGACCTGGCCGAATCCATCGGGCGCGCCGTCCATCAGTAACCCATATTGCTTGACCTTTTTCGGGTTAAAATTGGGCGATAATCCATTGTTGCCAGACTCGTCCAAGGAAAGCTTCGCGATCATTTGTCCGAATGATTCCCCATCTTTCGGATTCCAGCTCAAATCGTTCAATTCCTTTGGGTCTACGCCCGCCTTTTCCAACATCGATTTGTTAAAAATTAACGCTATTGTATCCCAATCTTTCGGTAAGCCATATTGTTTGCCGCCTTTACCCCAGAGTTCAAAGAGGCCGCCGAGATAGATGTTGGTAGGCAGCTTATCGCGCTTAATTAAAGGAGCGATGTCAACCAATAAATCATTTCCTACAAACTCCGGATATCGTGCTAGATGATCTGTGAACACGTCCGGAGCTGTTCCTGAAACAAAGGCTGTGCTGAGGCCCGTCCAATAGTCTCCCCAATCGGTCTGTGTAATTTTTATTTTTATGTCCGGGTTCGCCTTTTCGAAGGCGGCGGCAGCCGCCTGGTAGGCAGGCAGCTGCAATACGTCCCACAGCCAATAGTTTATCTCAGTTGTAGCTTGCGCACGGGTGGCTGCTAACAACGTGGTGGCAACGAGCAATATTCTGAAGCGATCCATAGGTGTTTATGTTGATGTTAGTTATTTCATACCGCTGAATTGAAACGACTCGACGACTTTTCGGCCGAAGAAGACCAAAAGCGCAATCATGGGAATGATCCCTAAAGCAGTACACGCCATCAGGCCGGTCCAGTCCGGGGAACCGGCTTGCTGCTGCGTCCGGAAAGCATTGATCGCAACCGCTATCACGCGCACCGATTCATCCCTTCCGATCAGAAACGGCCAGAAAAATTCGTTCCAAGTTGAAACAGTCGTAAGGATCGCCAAGGTGGCGAGTGACGTCCCGTGTATCGGCAGGATCATGCGAAAAAAGATAGAAAAGTAGGAGGCGCCGTCGATGCGAGCGGCTTCCTCAACATCGCGCGGAGTAGCCAGGAACATTTGGCGAAGAAAAAAGACGGAAAATGGCGTCATCAACGCATAGGGGGCAGCCATTCCTTGGAAGGTGTTTAGCCAGCCTAGATCGTGTATCAGGATGAAGTTAGGTATAAAAAGAACGGCAGCCGGCACCATTGTCGCCGCAATGAAAAGAAAAAATAAAATTTTGCGTCCTGGAAACTGCAATCTGGCAAAGGCATAAGCGGCAGTTGCGCTAAAGAAGATCTGCGGGATGACCGCGATGGCCGTAAAAATTGCGCTGTTGAGCAGGGCGCGAAAAAATGTGA
>JAFAXJ010000666.1 GCA_019241095.1 Verrucomicrobiota bacterium
GTTCCTGGTGATTAGCTTTTCGCCTAGCGTATTGATGTTGATCTCCAAACCCAACCGCTCTTCCAAGTGCAAAACGAACTCAACAAGGTCTAAGCTTTGCTGAATGACCTCGCTTGCTTTCAGGTCTTGTAAGTTTTGCAGCGTCGCTGCAGGTAACTGTTTTGACGAAAAAAACTCGGCCATTGCCTCCAGAACTTGCCTCCGTTCAAGCATAAAGTGCCTCAATTACAATTTCGTTCCCATACCGCTCGCAACCTGGAAGCCAGCTCCCATCGTCAACCAACGAATTTGCTGACCAGCAACGGCTTTGGAAATAACTTCCTTCAGAATGTGCAAGATACTTACACTGCTCATATTTGAGCAAGCTCGGAAATGCCGAATGGACGGATCCAAGGCAGATCTTTGTAAACCCAAGTGTTTGGCCAGACTCAATAACAACATGATACCTGCAGGATGGATCGCCCAAGAGGCCTTGCCATACTCGCCGGCCGGTAATTCTTTCATCGCATCCGAAATTTCATGACGAACCTTGGTCTCAAACTGGCTCAAATCATCAATCGCGAATCGGTAATAGTCGTTGCCCCAATCCCATCGAATCAAATCCCGCTCTTCTCCCATCCAGGATACCAGTTTCTGAAGTGAGACGGAGCCTTCGTCGGCTTGATCTGAGATCCAGACCGCCGCAGCACCATCTCCGAACGTGCATACGCCCTGCCAATTTGATCGAGATTCAGATTTTGGATCTGCCAGGGTCGAAGCCGCTTCGATCGCAATTACAAGAATGTTTTGGATCTCAGGGACGAAATTCCCCGCTAACTGAATAGCGCGGGTACTCGCTGTGCAACCACCGTTCCCAATATCGATCTGAATGGCCGTGCGCGCGACGAGCTGTTTTAACCTGCTGGCGGTGCGTTCGGCTATTCCAGGCAAGATTTGTCCTCCATTTGAGACCCCTAGAACTGCGTCAAAGGGTTGCGAAGGCGGGTTTGCTTCTAACTCTTTGCAGATTTTAGCGATGGATTGTTCTACCGATGCCTCGAACGCAGCAGCATGTTCCGCGAAGCTGTCCATCCAAAGAAATCGCTCATGTTGCACGTATCGATCTCGGTTGCCTATTAGAAGTAGACGGTTGAACTCGAGCAGACTGGTCTTTTTCGCCTCTGCGATTTCGCTTTTTTCGAAGCGCTCAGCGATGGCAGCAAACATATCCTCATTGCTCCAGCGCGCGCCAACGCTCGGAGCATAGATACCACGAATATAGCGAGTCACGGCGAGTTCATCCGAATCTCGTGCAGGCAAGACATAATACTGTTACGGACCGGTGTTCCCGATTTTCGGCCTATAACGCCGGCACGTTGGATCGAGGTAGATTGCATGCGATTCGAGCAATGGACACTAGCATCAGCCGTAGCTGGAATCCAGGTTCCCAATGTTTAATAGAACTACGGTACCGCCGATAGTTCCCCTTCTACCACCTCTCATTACCCACCCCTACATTCCAGGGCTCCAATAACTCCGCTGGTATTTCCTGCAGAAATCGCGATGGACGCTGTATGCGGTCTTCCACTGAACCATTCGGCCAATAGCTTGGATACGTTAGATAAAGCTCATCTTCCGCCCTGGTTATCGCAACGTAAAACAGGCGCCTTTCTTCTTCAATAGTTTCGGGCGCTTTCGACTTGACTGAACGACTGCTGGGAAACATCCCGTCTGCCATCCAAATTACAAAAACGGCTTTCCATTCCAATCCTTTTGCCTGATGAATTGTGGAAAGAGTGACACGCTCGGTTTCTTCATCTGCGGCGACCGCCTCGGCTTCTCCGGTAGCGAGAAGCGAGAGTTGGCTCAAGAACTCTGGCGAATCCCCAAAGGTTCGAGCAAACGTTTCCAAACTCGTTATGTCTTCACGTCTCTGCTCATAATTCGGGTACTCGGCCTTGAGATAGTCATCGTAAATTGCTTCCAGAATCAAGTGAATCATCCTTGCAGGAGCTAAAGGCTTCCAGCCCGGTGCAATCTCGTCCAAAGTACAACGTAATTGTGCCCATGCTTTTGCAGGTTTTTGACCAACTCGACATTGCTCAAGCCATTCGCCGAAACTCGACCGTTTGGTTTCCGGCACAGAAGTAAGCTGTTCCCAGAGCCGCTCCGCTGTTTTTACCGCAATTCCTGGCAACAAGCGGGCTATCCTTTTAAATGCCACTTCGTCAGCAGGATTGGTGGCGAATTTCATGAACGCGGCCACATCTTTGATGTGAGCTTGTTCA
>JAFAXJ010000157.1 GCA_019241095.1 Verrucomicrobiota bacterium
CCCCTGGGGCAAGCTGGCGTCATCCACAGGGTCCATCTGACCTGCTTGATGGCTTTGAGCAGCATCCAGTAGTGCACGTTGCATATGAGGACGCGGAGGCGTATTCAAAATGGGTCGGAAAGGATCTACCCACCGAAGCGGAATGGGAATATGCCGCGAGAGGCGGCAAGGAGGGGGCGAAGTTCACGTGGGGTGACGAGCATTTTCCTGACGGGAAAGCGATGGCCAATACTTGGCAGGGCGACTTCCCCTGGCAAAACCTCCTTCTCGACGGTTACCTGGGAACTTCACCGGTGGGCGCCTTCCCGGCGAATGGCTATGGGCTATACGACATCGCTGGGAACGTCTGGGAATGGACTGCTGACTGGTACGTTCCTCGACACGCGGATGAGGTGGTCAAACCGTGTTGTGGTTCGTCGGTCAATCCTCGGATCGTGTCGCCAGAGAAAAGCTACGACCCAGTACAGCCTCAGTTCCGCATTCCTCGCAAGGTCGTTAAAGGCGGGTCGTTTCTTTGCGCTCCCAATTATTGTCTTCGTTACCGCCCGGCGGCGCGCCAGCCGCAGATGATCGATACCGGAATGAGCCACATTGGCTTTCGGTGCATCGTCCGCCAGAACAAACCTCGGTTGAAAGGCAATTGAAGAAGGGGTGGGGGAGGCATATTGACCTTGGTCGTAGTAGAGCGATGTAAGGTCGTTGAAGCTGGAGAAGTGGAGTATCGCCTGGCCAATGCTTTGCAAAGGGTTTGCCTTCCGGCGGGGCAATCTCGGTTTGGTGTGCCGAAACGATTGTAGTGCAACAGCTCAGATGATCTTTTACGTACCCCCATGCAAACTTCGCCTCATCATTCAGCTGAACCGCGTTCTCCAAAATCTCGCGTAAGCGAGCGGCGTTGCTGATAATCTCGAAGGGCGGCACATAAAGTAGGACAAATGGGTGGCCTTCCGCAATTTCTGACAAATCGGTTTGCTGATGCGTCGCGCGGAAGAATGGTGTGAATAAATTGACAATTTCTACGTGCGCTGGTGTGCCTGCTGGAACTTTAAGTGTGAACTGTCCTCTAATCGCGGAATGTGACACGTGTGCATCATCGAAAATCAATCCTGAAACGTTGATCTCCCTGAACACGCTTCGTGAGTTGAAAACAGCCGCGTAATTTGTGATGCAGGGTCCGGCATTGGACTGAAAATTCTCGCGCTTGTTCCAACTTCGACCTGCATAGCTTGAATAACTTAGTTTGCAGCTCTCAGCTACTCCTGCTGTTTGCTCAACCAGCTGATTGGTTGAACAAACGTACAAGGTTTTTCCTAAAGTTTCGTTCGTGATTGATTGTGCAATCAGCAGCCCGACACGTGTTTTGCCTTCGCCGGTGTTCATTTGCACAACGACATCGGGGTTCAGCCGACTTTCGTGCCAACTCTGCAGAGCTTCAGCCTGCGGAGACCAAAGACTTGATATAGGGCCTCGCAGCGTCAGGCGCTCGAAGATCTGGTGCGGATGAACTAAGCGTTCAGATTGAGCCAGATTTATTTGATGTCTTTCAGAGACATTTCGCACGATTGAAAACAAACATTGAGAACGCTTTAGAAAAGCGTCCGCGCCTTTCAATTTAATACCTAATCCTTTCCATGTCTTCGACTAACAATTTCTGTCCACGCCGATCATATAGCTTGGTAGTGCGGCTATCAGCGTGACCGGCAATTCGTTGTGCGACTTCTAACGTGCCGCCATTTTCGAGAAAGTTGGTTATTCCAGTCGCTCTGAAGGAGTGAGGGGAATAACTGCCTATGAGCTTAGCGTCTCTTAAACGGCGTTTTAACAGGTTAGCTCCATCGATGCGGGTCATGGGCCGAGCGCCGAGTTTTTGCGCTTTGCCGAGCGCGATTGGGAAAAGTGGAGCATCAGGCGTCCTTGTCAGTCCTGAGATCTTCAAATACCCGTCTAGTATTTCTTTCAGTTTGTGGTTAACCGGAAATGTCCTTTTCTTTACCTCCTTTTTCTTTGAACCGAATTCGCTTACATCCGCGCTGAGCGACGTCTTTGGGCTGGCGCTCCTCCTGTCGAAAAGAGCAGCTCTCCCTAAGTTCCCTGTCCGTCCCCGAGATAGGCAGAACCGGAAGTTTTCGGTTTTGCAAAGCTTTGGAAAACGGCTGGGAAGTCGGTTCTACCAGGAAAGTGCCAGGGCCAAAAATAAAAACGGCAAGCCGACATAGCCGCATATGCTGTTGGACGCCTCTCGATCGAAAACGACCCAAAGCGGACAATTATTTGCTAGTCTCGCGAGTATTTGCTAGTCTCGCGAGCCATCAAACGGACGATGGGTATAGCAATGTTGGAAAGGGACAACGTGTTCGCTGGCTCGATTCCGGAAAACTACGACCGCTATATGGTGCCGTTGATTTTCGAGCCGTTCGCCGCAGATCTTGCACAACGAGCAGCGTCCTTCTCGCCAAGCGCCGTTTTGGAGACTGCCGCGGGCACCGGGGTTGTCACCCGCGCATTGGCGCCAAAACTGTCCCCCGGCGCAAGCTACATCGTAACCGACCTCAACCAGCCGATGCTCGACTACGCCGCTTCGCGGCAAGCTCCAGACAGTCGCATCAAATGGCGACAAGCGGATGCTCTGGCGCTACCGTTTGAAAATGCGGCCTTCGATCTCGTTTGTTGTCAGTTCGGCGCGATGTTCTTTCCCGACCGCTCATCTGCCTACCGCGAAGCAAAGCGAGTCCTGAAGCCCGGAGGACATCTTTTGTTCAACGTATGGGATCGCATCGAGGAGAATGTATTTGCGGATGATGTGACGAATGCTCTCGCAAAGATTTTTCCGAACGATCCGCCGCGCTTTCTGGCACGCACGCCGCACGGCTACCACGATACGGCACTGATCCGTGGCGAGCTGGAGTACGCAGGTTTCTCCCGCGTGGTGATCGAGACGAGAGCCGAACAAAGCCGTGCATCCTCGCCGCATATTCCGGCCGTTGCTTATTGTCAGGGAACTCTTCTTCGCAACGAAATCGAGGCCAGAGATGCGGGAAAACTGGAAGCTGCAACCGACTACGCCGCATCCGCGATTGTACACAGACATGGCAGCGGCGAGGTTGCTGCCAAAATCCAAGCACACGTGATTGTGGCTTTGGTCTAAGTGTTGGAATATTCTGTTCCGGCACTTCGCGACATTCCGCTGCTACGCAGCAATTGCATCGCTTTTCGGAGTGAAGCGGACATGAACCGAATTTATGAGTACGCGCCCTAAGCGGCTAAGCGTACGATTTTTCCTTTTGGTGTAGTGACCTTGATAAGGGCCTTTTCTTTTCGGTTGATCCTGGGGCCAATGCCACCCTCCGCGGCATGGCTGCGACGCGCGCCTCGGGCACCAATGCGGTCCGCGACGGCACGATGCGAGAAAACGTCCTGTCGCTCACCGTCGTGTTACCTTCGGAAACGCTCCAGGTTTGGATATAGGTTTTTTCACCTGAATCGAAGGTAACATTCATCACTCTTTGCTTTCACGTCTTCATCTCAGTCTCTTCGGTGCCTAATGCCGACATGCCAATACTGGATAGCATCGGCCTACGCATTGCAGCGCTTAGTACCAAACTCTCTCCATATCCTCGACTAACAATTTCTGACCGCGACGGTCGTATAACTTGGTTGTGCGGCTGTCAGCGTGGCCGGCGATTCGTTGTGCGACCTCTAGATTCCCACCATTTTCAAGAAAGTTAGTTATGCCGGTCGCGCGGAAGGAATGAGGCGAGTACTCGCCGATGACTCGAGCGTCTTTCAAGCGACGCTTCAGTAAGATAGCTTCGGCCAGAGAGCTATTTCCTTTTCTTTGCCACCTTTTTCTTTGAATCGAATTCGCTTACATCTGCGCTGAGCCGAAATAGGGGAGAACCCGTCTCCTTTCTGGAGAGATCCTCTTGATATCGGTTCAGCAACGCCAGGAAAAGGAATGATTTTGCTTCGGGTTTCAGCGCTGAACCGCCCGGAGTCTTAGTCTTAGTCTAGCGTTCTGTAACCGCTAACCAGAAAAGCAATAAGAAGTTTGCCAGATTGCCAGCAATACAGGGCCAGAAGCATGAACCTGAAAGAAGACCAGTCTGGCTCTGCGCCGAGCCGATCTCGATTTGCTAAATTGCGAAAGCGATTATAGAGAGCCCGCAGAAAGGAATACACAATGCCGCTACCGACTGATTGCGATTTTATCAAAGACTTCCAACTTGGCGATCTTATCTATGGAACGACTTTCGACCGCAAGGATTATATTTCCGCCGCCACCGACAAATTGCAATACGCCGAAGCCAAGGTTACTATCGACCGCCTGACCAAAGAACTCGACGTCGCCTTACGCGGCTGGGGTGAGTACGCGACAGAAAAGCTGTCGGAAGAGCAATTCATGGAGCTTCCTCAA
>JAFAXJ010000158.1 GCA_019241095.1 Verrucomicrobiota bacterium
CTCGGATGGGAGGATGGCCTTCGGTTCGAATAGTAAGGATGGTTGAAGTACAATCCAATCGAACAGAGTCGATCTTTTCCACTTTAATCTGTCGAGGATCAATCATTATCTCCTCTGCTGGCTTGTGAAGCGGCATGGGAAGAGCAGCCTCGACATTCCAGAAGTCGTATGCTTCAACACTTGGAGTTTCTCTCTGGTTTCGAATGACTCTTGCTTCAATAACACTCATAAGCAGTTCCATGGATTAAACACAATAGAATTGGAAGGAGCAAATCTGTATTAACCATATCGATAATTTATTCCTTAGACGAGCGATCTGGTTCTACCGGCCAGCTTAGTGGACGTGCGTGACCCGAAAAACTTGAAAATTCAATGTTCATCGAAAGACTTGGTACCAAAACGAGCCACACGCTACTTTTCCTAGCTTGGCCGCGCTGAACGCGGTAACACCTCCAGTCACTGCATTCTTCTCTGAAACTTGAGGTTTGACGTCGCTGGTCAGGCGGCTTTGGGAAGTTCGACTAGATCAAATCCATAGTTCGTAGGTGCGCAGATCGGGTTGTTGGTAGGTTTGGCCATCTTTGATGAGCCGATAGATCAAATAGCCGAGTTTGCGTGCCGTTGCGGTAACCGCCTTTGGAGCACCGAGTTGGGCGCGTGTCCTGCGGTAAAACAAGCCCAAGGGAGTACGGTTCCACGATGAAGCAGCTACTTCTGTGGTTTCCCTTAAATCTCGACCGTTGGTCGGACGCATTTTTCGTCCGCGGCTTGGGAAGGCACGAAATCATGCGGCGAACTGTGATCGACCGTCCCGGAGGCACAACTGACTTTCTGCTGATGCATTTTCATACGCCGGTCCGCGTCCTTCTTGACGGCAGAATGGTACCCTTCCCCGCGCACACTTCTGGATCTGGCGTCCGGGCGATCGGCATACCTTTGGGATGGCAGACGCCAGGTGGAACCATTCCTGGATTCATTGCAGCGGCACAACCGTTGCTGCCACATTAAGAACCAGCGATCTCAAAATCGGGCACCCCATTGATTTAAGCGGCTCCGCTCTGGTTGACCGCTATCTGCTGGCGATCGGAGCTGAAATTCAGGGCAATGCTCGGCCGGACTTACTGATATTGGAAAACTATTTTATAATCTGGATGCGAGAGCTACAGCGAGCCAGCTTGCCTGTCAGTGATCCTCATCAAATCTCTATCCGCCTGGCGAGTGTGCGAAAGTTCGTAGAAGCGAACGTCGACCGACAGCTCACTTTGAAAGAAATGGCGGAGCATACCAACCTTTCCGTTGCACGACTTGGAATTGGCCGCCGCCTAACAAATGGATGAAAGAACATTTTAAAAAGTGCGGCCTCTGGCCGGATAACTTGGGAGCTCTGCCCCCAAACCCTCGGTTCGGGGGGGACAGTAAGCTGGCCACACACCACGCAGAAAGTAGAAAGATCACGTCCAGCCTTGCCACCTTTTTGCAGAACTTGACGCACACAACTAGTTTTCGCTTCAAGCGTCCTTCGCCATACACTTGGCGTTTCCAGTGACCGCATCGCCAGTGAGCTGCAAGGTGCTTGGTAGCCGCTGCGTTTGGCTCGGGTTCATCGACCCAACTACTGCATTTTGAGCTGGACAAAAAACGCTGACGCATGATGCGGCGGCGCGAAGGCTGTTACCTGCTGCGCTCCAATCTAATTGGAATGGAGGCGGCACAGCTTTGGGAGCTTTACATCCAATTGACTCAAATCGAGGAAGCCTTCCGCAATCTGAAAGGCGATCTGGCAATCCGCCCCATTTATCATCAACTCCAAGAACGCATTGAAGCCCATATTTTCGTGGCTTTTATCACTTACCGCTTGCAGGTGACTTTGCGTCGCCGACTCCACAGCGTGGCTTCGGGTCTGACACCACGCGCTGTATTTGAAAATTCAAAACCATCCAAATGATTGACGTCCATCTACCGACTACCGATGGACGCACAGTTATCCCGCCTCGCTATACTCAGCCCGAACAAGAACATCGCTTATTGCTTCATGCGCTAAAGCTCGAGCTTCCCACTCAGCCTAAACCGCAAATAACCGCTGCCGGCTCACTGGCAAACTAAGTCCTCTGTAGTGCAGGCTTTTTAACTCCTATCCCTGATTTTGAGGCGCTTAGATACCTAAACTCTGCGAATCGGCGAAGACGGGTTAGCGACGCAAGAGCAACATAAGTAATGAAGCGAAATACTTCACAGCCTGTTGCAGGCCAAGCGATCCGGTGTCGGGGGCTCGATTCCCAGATCACGTAAGCGTTGACGTTCTCATCCGGATATCCTTGCGACAGAAGGTGCTCAGATAATCAGACAGCCAACTCCTCCGGCATCTTGCACCCTCGGTTCACGAAAGCCGCGGAAGGAACGGCTTGCTAAGCTCGGTATCAACCACCAGCTTACTTTTCTGTTTGCCAGGCCGGTCGAATATACAAGCGGACAATTTTTTACAAAAACGCAGGAGTGACCCTTTCACACACTTACAGTGCCAAAGAAAGGGATGATTTCAAAGTTCGGGCGCTACACCAAAAGCTCGGGACTACCGGAGGTGCCCGTATTAGGGACG
>JAFAXJ010000320.1 GCA_019241095.1 Verrucomicrobiota bacterium
CTGATCCAACCTGCTGCGCTCGCCACTCACCGCCACAAGTCGGGAAGGCCCGTGGCCAATATGCTGAAAGATAGAGAATCCGCGGCGCCCGTTTCAAGCTCGCGAAGACGGGCAGAGGTGAATTCCGCAATTCCATTTTGGTGCAACTCTCAATTGTCATAAAGGCCGTTCCATGGCGTGTTGGAACGGAACGCCCGAACACGATTGCATCTTCTCCTAGTGGCTGCTTGCATTATCATTGCTGACAAGGATATGGGGGTTATCGCCAGGTCATGTATAGAATCGAACAAGAGTTCTATACATCCTTAATATCGGAACAATGGGTCTAACTTATTAGTTTTTCTTTTAAATGTTACGATTCGTAGGAATCAGAATTTACTAAGCGGTTCATTCCGACGCAATGAATACAAGTATCTTTCCCATTTTCGAAGCATAATGCTTTTGAGCTGTGGCAGCAGCATCTGGGCTCGCTTTGCCCTCTCCCAACCCAGCACGGGCTTAAGCCAAGCGTATTTCCATCTCAGTCGCGGAACTTCAAGCTTTCCACCAAGACTTGAAGCCAGAGCCTGCATTTCATCAACGATGTCCAGGCGCTCAGGATAAAAATAAATCAGCCAATTCTGAAGGTAGGTCACGCAAGCCCGGCGTACAGGCTCGCTATCTTCGAGCGACCGCAAGTAGTGAATGTGAAGCTTCATCGATCGAAGCAGGGCATTCTTTTTTTGATTAGACTGCCCAATGTAGCTGACTCGAGTGCTCGGCGTTACCCGATAGTAAACCCGCGATTCTTGAACGAAAGCTGTCCCACTACTAGCAAGCAGGACTCGACAGAAATATTCGCCGTCGTCATCGTTTGCCAGTGTGGTGTCCCAAGCTCCTGCCGCTTCTGTCACCTCGCGACTCACAAGCCACGTCCCGGTTTGCATGTGTAAATTCTCGCTCAACTTACGGACGAGCCATTCTAAAGGACTAAGGTCTTGCCAGAGCGAGGTAGGAACAAATTTGGCCCGGGCTGGGCAATAAGCAAAAAAGCCCCATCCACACGAGAGAAGTCTTTGAGGATCACCTGACCGTTGAGCGGCTTCAATTTGATGTGAAATCTTGTTCACTGATAACAAATCGTCTGCATCTAACCATTGGATGTAATCGCCTTGACAAAGAGACCACGCCTTGTTCCTGGCCGCTGCTGCGCCCTGGTTTTCTTGACTGACTACGCGAACACTCGGTGACTCGAAACGACGGGCGATCGTTAATGTATTATCCTTTGAACCATCATCGATAATGATGATCTCCTTTCGACCCCAGCTTTGATTTACGGCTGAAGTGATGCTCTCAGCTATCCAATTCTGTGCATTATACGCCGGGATTAAAATTGAAACGAGCGGCTCCATAACTTAGCCTGTATAACCTCGAACCAGTGACCAGCCGACCTGCAAAGGAGTTCGCACGCGCAAAAAACCTATTACAATCACTGCATAAACCATGATGTAAGACAGGGAAAGAAATATCGCGCGGAGCAATGTCGGGTATTCGGCGAACATTGTATAACGAAGTGCGAAACCAACCATGAGAGCAATCAGCGCTCCAGCCATCTGACGCCCAATGACGCGAATGACTTGAACGACACCGATTCCCAAAGGACGTCCGGAGTAAGCGATTGCGGGAATTACTAGCAGAAAAGTGCAAATCACATATGCAAGGGCGACCCCTTTGGTACCAAAAGGCAGGCCGGCGCCTAAAGCAACCAATTGAGCAACCGTTCCAACCAGTCCCCAGCGCATAAACCGATCTGCCCGCCCAGCCGCAGCGTGCAACCACCCGACAGTCCTTTCGATTACGTGAGGAATCCCGCGCACCGCAAGAATGCTGAGCAGAATGCTAGCGGGCCGCCATTTCTCGCCGAGTATAATGACGATAATGTCTTGACTCAATACTGAAAGAAGTCCGAAACCAGGCATAGCGAAAAACGCGAGTGTAGAGAGACCTTTCGCCCAGGATCGCCACAGCTCTTCGGGGTTGTTTCTCAACTTGCTTAGACCAGTAGCAGCGACCGAATGCAGCGGTGTTGTCACCAAATCCAGCGAGTTATCATATACCAAGCAAGATTTCTGATAAAAACCTAAACTGGTTGCGCCTCGGGTGTAACCTATTGCTATGCGGTCCGCGAATTTACCCACAAAGTCTGCCGCGGAGAAGCCGATCCAATGGAGGCCGAACTGAATCATCTCTTTGACAGCAGCATTGAAAGTTGGCTTTCCAGGTACCCAGCGACACATCCACCAAGTACCAAGGGCTTGAACAGCACTCCCGATCACAGGACGAACGGCGAGGCTCCAATAAGCGAATCCCTTGAAGGCCATGATGATCGCGATTACTGTGCTAACCACATTGGCCGCAATATCAATGATCGCCAAGACTCGGAATTGCATGGCTCGCCGAAGCAAGGCTTGATGTTGATAGCTCAGCGCCAGTCCAATCAAAGATAGTGAAGAAATCACGGCCACTGCAGTCAGTCGAGGTTCTCCATAGAACCGAGCTATCAGAGGTCCGCTCGCCGAAACAACAATGGCTAAACCGCAACCTATCGCCGTGGTGATCCAAAACAGAGCACTGATTTCACCTGACGTGATCTTGTGCTGCTGGATTACTGCGTCCCGTGTTCCAAGGTCGAGCAGCAAAGGCGCGATACCGATGATTGCTGTCGCCATACCAACCAGTCCATAGTCTTCCGGCGTGAGTAACCGGGCGAGAATCACTACCGACCCGATCTGCACCACCGCGCTAATTAGTCGAGCAGCAATGGAAATGAAGCCACCTCGCAAGGAGCGACGTCCAAAATCTTCTGACGGCTTGTTCTCTCCAAAAAAATCCATCTATTTAAAATAATCGCAGACTTTACCCTCGTCCCTGGCCCGCTTTGTTCGTCTTTCATCAAGCGACCAAAAGAACGATGGATTTAGCGACTATTTCAACATTCGGAGGATAAGCGCTGCCTAGTGCTGCTCGCCTTCAGTCTGGTAAGCTCCCAAATCCCAAAGCGAATTGGCAGGCCGTTCGACGGAGTTGATGCTACCTTTGAACTCTCGGCCAAGTGGCGCCCCATAATTTCGCGCTCTCGACTTTCTTTGAAGGCTCAAACCAGCCTGATTCGGGGCTAAAAAACCAGCCTTTGATTGACTGAAACCTGTAGGAAGGTCGGACACGTCTTGGAATTGAGGATCGATGGACAAAGCCGTCGATTCGAATTCAGTTGTGATCTGAGCGGACTTAAATGCATTTCCGCCACTCACTACCGCCACCCCGGTCTTACTGAAATAGAGATTATCAGTATGTTTTGTAATCTGGCCAAAATCGTCCGTGAGCGGCACACCCTTGTTCGCAACAACGATGTTGTTGCGGAACTCTAATAAGTCAACCTGTGCTTGCGGGCAGTGAATGAAAACCGGCGCTTCGAAAAACGTATTATTATACACCGCCAGATCAAGTCGGTTTCCTAAATCATTACTCAAGTAAAGGCCCGGTCCACCCAAACATTTAAAAATCAGATTCCCGTAAACTCTGATTTTTTTCGGATCTTTCCCGCTTCTTCCATCATAAATTCGGATTCCTCCATGGCCAGTACTGCCAGTCACCAAATTATATGATATGTGTATATCTATCGGCCCTGTGTTATAGTGGCGGCTTTCGTTTCCATTAACGAAGATTGCTGCGCCTTTCGTATCATGGACATAGTTATATTCAAGATGTGCATCCTGCACATAACCTTTAATTAATAGTCCCGCTCCAGCCTGGTAGTCCGGATCCTGTCCAGTGTTAAAGACTTCACAGCCTCGCACCAGGACTTTGCTGACTCGGCAATTTGCATCTTCATCGCCTGGATAAATACAGAGAGCATCTCGCGAAACATCATGAACTTTACAACCCAGTATTTGCACGTTTTCGGTTAGACCCGCGAGGCCGCCGTGGTTGCTCACGATGATGCCATATTTATACTGATTTGCCGATTCTCGGCTGAAAATATGATGAATTTCGCAATCAACTACCTGTTTGCTGGCTCCCTGCATCTTTGACCAATGGCGATGATTAATGTCTACTCCAGTCGTTACATGACCGTTGCCATCGATCTCAAACCCCTGAAAAAGCGTCGGAATAGTCGGATGATCTCGAAAGCGAACGAGACCGGCGTCGAGATCGGCTGCTGCCTGCAATCGAGCTCTCTCAGTACTCGCACCCCAGGCATTGCCAACATAAGTGACTCCCCCAACCAAGTAAATACCTTGGGAACCCGTTACCCGCCAGGTTTTACCAGCTTTGAAATAAACCTTATCTCCAGGAGCCAGGGTAGCCGATCCAGAGAATTCAGCCATTCCGGGACAGTTTTTCCATGGCTCGTCAGGCTGGGTTCCGCTTCGGTCATCCCGTCCAATCTGATTATCAGCATAATACGTCTTGGCGCCGGTCGGGATCACCACAACCGGCGCCAAGTAATACAGCAAAGTTGCTCGCGAAATGAAGCGAATCAATCTCGAATAGCAATGCATCAAGTCAGCTTGTCACAAGCTGACGCACGCAGCTAAATAGAAAACATTCCTGCTTGCACTTGGGGTCGCTTCCATCATCGAGCTGCGTTTTCCAGGAGTAAAGTCGAGTATCGCTTCTCAACTCACGACATGTAAACCAGTAGGAGGTGGTGGCGCTTGTGGTGTTGGCGTTGGAACAGGCTGTGCAAGCAGCGACTGTTGCGACCCTGAACGCAGCGGATGCGGGTAGGTGTAAGGCGTGTAGCCCGGCCTTGCTGTTCCGGTGAAGTAATCGCGGCCAGCTTGAATATAGTTACTGACTTGCTGGTTACTCCCGCAAGCATCTGGAGAAAATTGATCTAATCCGGGGTTGTCATAATCCCCGCCGCCGCTATTTCCCCAAAGATAAACCGGATCGGAAACTTGTCCGTTGTTCCAACCCTGGCCGAGTTGATGAAAACTGGGATACTGTGTCTGACAAGGCACTGAGTTTGGAACGAGGCTGATATTAAAATCACCGAACAAAATGCCTGCCTTCTGCCCCCAAGTCTCAGAACTTATAGCTGGAATCACATTATTGAAGAACACCGCGGTACCTCCACGCAGAAGAACAAAGTAATTAATATTTAACGGGAAGGAACCGCCGGATTGCGTAAATATAAAGGAATTGTTATAAATTTCGCAATGCCGGTTGCCGATTGGACTCGTGTCGGCTCCGTGGCTTGTACATCCGGAGTTGTTAAATGTGCAGTGGCGAACTACCGTTCTCGAGTTATCGTCGAAATCCAGGCACTGATCGATCAGGTAGTTAAAAGTGCAGTCTTCGATGTAAGTATTGCGTGAACCATTCGAATCAGCAACGCCCATAGTGTCTGGTGTAGACCACGACGGATCAGAAGTATCAGAGTTTTTTAACTGAATTCCCCCCCCATCAAAATTCAGGTTGCTGCAATTGAAGGTACAATTCCAGATAACTCCACCATTGGATTGCCAAGTAATCGCACCCTCATTGCCATCGGTATTAAAAACGCAGTCGTGGATCAGAACCGGTTGCAACCCGTAAGTACCGTAAATCCCGAGGTGGTGGTAGGTTTGATTCCCTGGTTGAATCGTCAAATTGCTCAGTGTGGTAATCTGATTTGCCGATTTGACGATCTGGATCACTGGGCTGGCTCCGGCATTATCTGTGATAGTGACGCCTCCGACACTCTGACCTTGGAGACTAACACCCGTATTGACTGTGACTGTACTGGACCAAGTGTAATTTCCGTTCGGGATTTGTACGGTCGAGCCGGCAGGAACGCTGTTTAGCGCGTTTTGTGTGTCGGATACTGACCCGTCACTGACATAAACTCCATTTCCCTGATTGCTAAAAGCTTTCCCATTTGGAGCATCAACAAAAATAAGTGACACAGTCGCCGCGACCCAATTGAGGATGACCTGGTTTTTATTTCGCCAAAAAGGAAGCGCCGTAAAGTAGGCAATCCGATTCGATGCCGCGCCAACCCGCGTTGTTCGTTTCTTAATCGCTGTGCTGGTTTCGATTTTCATGCGGACTGAGTCTATACGGATTTCTTCAAGATACACCATAAAATTGTCGCAAATTTGCAGTGCCTTAGTGAAAAATGTTCTCATTAGGCCAAATTTGCGACCCAAACTTGATCGAATGTGTGCAAAATGGGCTGCCTTCAGAGCTCTTCGGCTTAATGAGCAACGGAAGAAGAGGACGGAATAAGACTTCTCTGAGCAATATCTTTTGAAATTGACGATCTGCTCAGAATTTCACTTTGCGGCATCAGGAGCAACCCTTATTGGTCCCGCCTTTGCCGTTCCGAATGTCCCGTCCGGCTTCGGCCTGAAGCATTTCTTTCAGTGCCTGGAACGGAATTGCTAAAGGTTTTCTGACGAAGCGGATGCGGGTAAGGGTATGGGCTATATCCCGGCCTTTCAGTCTCGGTAAAGTAATCTCGGCCGCGTTTCAAGTAATCTGCTGCGAGTTGCCCTTGGCCGCACTCGTCCGGCTGCCAATCAACGATTCCTGGATTGTTGAAATTACCTCCGCCATAATTTCCCCATATATAAACCGGCTCTGTCCCTGGGCCTCCGTTGCGAAAGCTTTGCCCAATCTGCCGAGCTGCTGGATATTTAGTCTGACAGGGGATCTGGTTGCCACGCCGCCGAATATTGAAAACAGTCATCAGAATCTCCGATTTATCCCCCCACATCTGAGACTTGATATCGGGGATCCTATTGCCGCTGATAATCCCGGTCCCTCCGCGAATATAGAAAAAATAGTTTAGATTCAGAGGATATTTTCCGCCTGATGCAGTGAAGATAAAATTATTCTGGTAAACTTCCCAATGCCGAGTGCCCGCCAGACTGGTGTCCTGGCCATGGCTGGTTATTGCGGAGTTATCAAAAACGCAGTGTCTCACTACAGTCCGAGAATTATCGTCAAAATCGATTGCTTGAAGAAAAAGGTCCTTAAACGAGCAATCTTCCACATAGGTGTTTTTGGTTCCGGACGCGTCTTCTAAACCGAGCGTGGAGTTTGTCGTCCAAGATTTGCTTTCTGAAGGCGCTTTAAAGGCGATGCCGGAATTGTCTTGCGCGTTGGAGTAAAATTGGCAATTCCAGATTACCCCACCATTGGTTTGCCATTCAATAGAACGATATACCCCCGCTCCCTTGGTCTCAAAATAGCAATTGTGCAATAGGACCGGTTTCCCCCCATTACTACCCACAACCGTTAAATGAATGCCATGACCTCCGGCATCAATCACTCGCAAGAAGCTGACCTGTGTCATTTGGACAGGACTTTCACGAATGGTAATAAGGGTTTCGGCACCGGAATCGTTGTTTAAGGTCACTCCCCCCTCTGATTGACCGCGCAACCATATACCATTGTTAATAGTGATCCCGGACCTCCAGGTGTAGCTGCCGTTTGGCAATTGTACGACCGAACCGGCGGGAGCTGCATTGATTGCAGCTTGAGTATCGCGGGCACTGCCGTCACTCTGGAAAGTCCCCCGGTCGACTCTGTTGTAGGCGAATATTGTTTCGCAGAAGCAGGTCAGCGCGCTAAGCACCAAGCAGAACAGTAACATAACGGGAACTATGAAGATGCGGCACAACCAGTCAGCAACTGCTCATATACCCCACGTGTGACATGTGCGACCGTCGACCAGGAATACTTTCTGTTAGCAAGTGTGACGATCTCATCGCGTTTCTCGCAAAGACATCGATACAAGTCGCTGGCGAAATGATGTTCAATTTTTTCGGCTAGGTCGGCAGGATCTTTCGGGCGGCAGATCCAGCCGGTCTGTCCATCCAAGATGTCTTCCTGCAATGATCCTACGTCCGTAGCAATGACAGGCAGGCCAAAACTGAAAGCGAGAAAAGGCACCCCACTCTGGAATATCTGTACGTAAGGTATGATCACGACATCAGCCGCCTTGAAATAAATCTCCACCTCCTGGTCAGGAATAAAACCGATCTGCCGGACAAGACTGACTCCAGTCTCCTCGACCTTTCGCTCGATCATACGCCAATAATCTTGGCAGCCCTGCTTAACTTTTCCCGCTACGATTAAGCGCGGGGCGGAGTTGCGCTTTTCGAGATCTGCAATCGCGTCGATCAGGTACTCAAGGCCTTTATAAGGAGCGATTTGACCGAAGAACAAAGCAGTTTTCTGCCCCGGGGAAATTCCGAGTCGCTCTCTTGCTTCTACTGCCGTCAATCCTGTTTTTGGGATTGTATTATTGATTCCAAACGGAATCACGGTGATTTTTCGATCAGGCACTCGGAACTCGCTCCGTAGTTGCTCCTTCATTCTTTTTGTGTGCACAAGAAGGTGATTGGTCAGCATATACTGAATCCGAAGTGTTACCCGGTTGAGTAAGCTATCTTTTCCATCCCGCTGGGCAGCATTTACGTTATGAGCGGTAAAAACCACCTTCTTTCCGAGGAGTCGGTAAAAGAGCATTAGAAAGACGCGGTCGATAATCTCGAACTTATTGTTCCACAGAATGTGTAATACTGGGGCCGACGATGTTGCCGCATAATGGACCAGGCGAGCATAATAGATCACAATCCTACTAATTTTTTCAAGTAGTTGGGCTCTGGTATTCTGGTCACCTCTGAGGTTGAGAAAGTTAATCAACGGAGTGCCATGCAACTCAGGCCCATCAACAGCATCGCTACCGATGAAGTCCAAAATGATGCTCTGGCCAACTAACGCTTGGGCGAGGCCAAGGGCGTAAGGCTTATCGTCGCCACCCGTAAGCAGACCAACCCGCAATAGACAACGAGTATATCTTTTCGCTTCGGAGCGAACCGTGCCAAGTTCGTCAAGACTAGTAGACATAGTATAAAACTAACAGGTCAAATAACTTGCATCCCCGG
>JAFAXJ010000571.1 GCA_019241095.1 Verrucomicrobiota bacterium
ATGGAGCATCGCTCCCCAGGCGTAGCCGCCTATGCCCTCGCTAAGGGACGCTTCGCGGAAATCATCTGTGATCTGGTGCATGTCGACCCCACCGTTCTTTTAGCAGCGTATCGGGCGATTCCGCGCCTTTACGCCATCACCGACGCGACCGCGGCTGGAATGCCGGACGGAACTTTTGAGTGGGGCGGCCGTCGTGTCATCAAGAATGGCCAGCGCGTAACGCTCGAGAACGGGACGACTTTGGCTGGGAGCGCCATCACGATGTTGGATGCCTTTCGTAATCTGATCAGCCTGGGATTCAGCATCGAGCAAGCCGCGGAAATGACCTCGACCCGGCAGGCAGAATATCTCGCAAGGCAAGATGTCGGCCGGATCGAGACCGGCGCACGAGCCTGTCTGATCAAGCTCGATGAGGAGTTAAATTTGCGAGGTGTCTGGGTTGATGGAGAGAGCATCGAGTTGACCAGCTAGCAGCTGTTCAGCTTGCTTGAGCCAGTAAAGAAATCGAGGGAGGGCGAGGCGCCTGCCGCGCCATCCACCGGCTCTTTGTTTTGCCCCAGAGCTGGAGAGAGTTTCCTTCCTCCCTGGCTATTCGTGCCTTGATTGACGGCGTACCCGCGGAACGTTTCCGGCTCCGCAGCCGCCTCGCCCTGCGGCTCCTCGGCACTAATTTACTTGGCAAACCGAAGCTTTTGATGAAGAAGGCAAGTCTGGCCGATTGCCGTGCCCTTTTAAAGTATGTCCTGCTGTCTTGCTATTTTTCACAAACAACTAGGAGATCTGGTCATTCTCGAGCCGACTCTCAGACGTCTTGTTCAAGCGAACGGCCAGCAGCTCGACCTCATTACCCGATCGGGATTCAAGCCTCTCAGTCGTTTGATGCCCGGCGTGAACTTTCGCTCAAAACCTAAAGCCAAAGTTTACGACAAACTCTGGTGCTTTGACGATAGGCATAAATCGGCATTCTATTCCTTTTTGTCTAGAGCTCGAGAGAAGCATCTGTTGGTGAACCCATGCGCTTTACCGCAATGGTATCATTTCAGGATCTTCAAGACGATCTCCGCCCCCGATCCTGGGCGGTGCCACGTTTCGCAATACTATTGGAAAAACTCATTGGACAGTGAAGGGGGCATCTATGGACCGCCTCAGCTCGAGCCTCCTCCAAGAGAATGGGCATTTCCGATCTCTTCAAGAAATTATTTACACGTCAATCCGACCTCTGGTTGGAAGAGCAAAAACTGGACTCAAGAAAAGTGGGTTATAACTCTCAACCGCTTGGCAGAGCATGGCCTAGGCCCAATTGTCATGACTTCTGGGCAGCAAAAATGGCAAAAAGAGTACTGCGCTGTGATTTGCCGTCAGGTCAACGTACCGATTGAATGCGTTTCGGGGAAAACTGATATGAAAAACTATCTTTGGCTTTTATGGAACGCCAAAGCCGTTCTTACGCTCGACGGGTCAGCGAGCCATATCGCAGCAGCATTCAAACGTAAATGCGTCACCCTCTTTGGACACACCGACGCAGCTTGTTGGCACCTGAACACAGCCTATTCGCGAGCAATTGTCGCAGGTGATATCCTCGGTCTGCAATTCCCGAGATTGACCAATTTGCCTCACGAGCCGGTCATTGAAGCGACTGTTAAGCTTTGGTACGACAAGGGTTAACAAGCCGTCGCTAAAGTGCACCCATGGCGAAAGCGGCCGTCGCTGAAATAATCGTAACTGCCTCGACTACCACTTCGGGAGCTACAGGCTGCCACGGGCCGGCCGGCGCACTATTTAAATGTGATTGCTCGCCTGGTTGAGCCCTTGGAATGGCATTGCTTTTACTGGGTTAAGTTTACCAGCTTGTTCTTTGGGCGGGCAGAAATAGAAGACGGCAATCGTCGCGTATATGCTTCTAAAAAGATGCATGTAGAGATTATCTTCTCCAGTGCCGTGGAGGGATTAAATCACTGAAGTGCTGGTTAGCAGCTTGCTTGCAGCGCAGGCCGTAACGATTGTTAATCTGCTGGTACATCGTGGGCGAATCGGTGCCCAGCATTAACGCACGCCGCCCCCAACCAAGAAATAACTAACAACCGAACACATTTCTGTGTCCTTTTTTTCTGGGCAAGTAATAAGCGCCTTTAACTAGATCAGCGCCCTCTCAAGGCCGGTGCACGGGTTCGTCCCGTACGCGCTGTCACTTAAGTTTCCAAAGTAAGATACTTACGAGGTAAAATCGGGCGGGCGTCGGCTTTGCTGAAGCACCGCATTCTTGACGCTCGAGAAAAAATCTGCAGTATGCGGGCGGCAATCGCTTCGCCCTTGCCGCGGTGAGCCGATGAGCCTTGACGGGTCAAACTCGTTTGCCTAGGAAGGTGAATTCTTGCAGTTGCTCAACCTTTCAGTCCGGCCATCCGCGCGCTAGCCACAATAAAACGCTGCAGTATAAAAAATAGGATCAAGGTCGGCAGAATGGCCACAACTGAGGCGGCCATGATTAATTCCCACGCGTTCCCATGTTCTCCAGTATAGGTTTGGATTCCAACCTGTACTACTCGCATTTCCGGGCGACTGGTTGCAATTAAAGGCCACAGGAAAGCATCCCAGTTGGCGAGGAAGAAAAAGACCGCAAGCGCGGCTAGGATAGGGCGCGCAAGCGGTAAAGCTATGTGCAGAAAAATTCCGATCCGTGTAGCGCCGTCGATCCGCGCTGCGTCTTCCAAATCGCGCGGAATCCCAAGAAAGAACTGCCTCAACCAGAAAATTCCGAAAGCGTGTGGGATAGCAGGAATGATCAGAGCCCAGTAGGTATTTATCCAGCCGAGTTGCCGGACCAGTATAGCGAGTGGAATCAAGATCGTGTAAAACGGAACCATTAACGTGCTGAGAATACCGACAAAAACTAAGTTGCGGCCGGGGAAGTCCAACCGAGCCAGCGCGTAGCCAGACATGGAATGGCACACCAGACCGGCGGCAGTGACCGCCACCGATACGATAAACGAATTCAGCAAATACCTGCCGAACGGGGCCTGCTGAAACACTCGCGTGAAATTGCTAAGAGTGTAGTGCGATGAGAACGGGGTTGGTGGATTGACGAATATCTCGCTGGCCGGCTTCAAGGCGCTGGTGAGCATCCAAATGAACGGGACGGCAAAAACTAATGCGAGCAGGGTGGCGAGCGCGTACCAGAGCCCTACACTCGCGGCTTTGGCAACGCTCACCTTTGCCCGGTACAAATTTTCAGCTCCGCTGTATGCCGAAACGTTGTCAATCCGGCCGTTCATCAGCACGAAAATATCGGACTTGAATCAAGGTGAGCGCGAAGATAATCGCGAACAAGACGACGGACAGAGCCGATGCATAACCGAGGTTCCACTCCTTGAACCCTTTTTCGTAAATATAGATCAGCAATGTATAGGTCGCGTACGCCGGACCCCCCTGGGTCATGACATACACTTGATCGAACGTTTGGAGCGCCCCTATGGTGAGAATGACGATCACAAAAAAGCTGACCGGTTTGAGCAATGGCATGATGACCCGGCGGTAAATCTGCCAGGTCGAGGCACCGTCGAGTCGTGCGGCTTCAATATACTCTTTCGGAATATCCTGGATCCCAGCGAGCAGGATAATCATGAAATAACCAACATTTTTCCAGATCGCCGGGATCAACACTGAAATCATGGCTGTCTGTACGCTTCCAGCCCAATGCAGCCGAGGTAATCCCACCCAGGCGAAGAGCGCATTAATTAGCCCAGCATCCGGGTCGAGCAAGAAACGCCAAGTCACGCCCGCAACCAGGAGGGACATTGCTACGGGCATGAAATAAACTGTACGAAAGAATGTATTTGAGCGACTTCGGCGCGTCAGCAAAATGGCAATACCCAGACTGAAAAAGTAAACGGTTGGCACGAAGCTGATCGTGTAGAGCAGAGTCCGACCCAAGGATGCTGCAAAAAGTGGATCTGCCGAAATCCGAAAGAAATTGCGAAGCCCCACAAATTGCGGGGGAGTAACTAACCTCCAGTCGGTCAGACTGAAGCTAAAGGCCAGCAGCATCGGCAAAATCAGAAATAACAGAAGCCCAAGAGCGTCCGGCAAAAGGAAGAAAAACGCGACAATAGCCTGTTCCCGCTGATCTCGATCCATCCGTTTTCGCGGTTGGACCTCTTTCCCAGCCGGGCAGGTCCCCTGGGCTCGCTGCCTGGAGCGTTCACTGCCCAGCTCACCGCGGCCGGCTC
>JAFAXJ010000405.1 GCA_019241095.1 Verrucomicrobiota bacterium
CGCTCCTGCTGACCTTTTTCTATCGCCAGATGCCTGATCTCGTGCGGCGGGGACATATCTATATTGCGCAACCGCCCCTCTATCAGATCAAACGCAAGAAACGCGAGGAGTACGTAGATGACGACTCGCAACTAAACAAGATTCTGATTTCTCTCGGGGCAGAGGAAGTATCCTTGAAGCATTTGAGCGACGATCGCGAGTTTTCTAAAGAACAGCTCCGTGAAATTCTCGATCTGTTGGAACGCTTATCAAAACTAAGCGACTCGATAAGGCGCCACGGCGGAAACTTTGAGGAATACCTTGCAAAGCGTGATCCGGCCAGCGGTAGGCTCCCCGAATATCTAGTTAAAGTTCGTGAGGGAAACAGCGAGAGCGTGTCCTATTTTCCAGATGAAGACGCGTTGAGGGATTTCGCCCGGCAAAATCGCGATCTGAATCTTTATGATGACGAAATCCCTGGCGAGTCTACCGAGGGGCAAGCGATCCCAAGTTCATCAAATGGCAACGGATCAATAGCGCCATATTTGCGCCGTCGGGCAAAGCGAGTAGAACTTCATGAATCAAACGCAATCTTGAAAATATTCCAGGACCTGGAGGGTCGTGGGCTCACGATTGAAGCGTATTCGGCAAGCGACAAGCCAATGTTCGAATTGATTGAAGGCGATAAGTCTACCTTCCTTTTCTCCATTCCGAAGATTCTCGAAACAATAAAGGAAATCGGCCGACGTGGTGTTCAGATCAAAAGATTCAAAGGTCTTGGAGAAATGAACGCAAAAGAGCTGTACGCGACCACGATGGATCCGGCGCATAGAAAACTCTTGCGCGTGGATCTGAATGAAAATAATGCCGTTGAAGCCGACAAGATGTTCACGATCCTAATGGGCGATATCGTTGAACCCCGAAGAACGTTTATCGAAGATAACGCATTGAACGTTCGCAATCTGGACGTCTGATTTGACCGTGTCACACGTGTTTGGCGTGCGAGCGCTTTCCTTAAGGGGTAAATCTCTGCTTCTTGAAACATTTCAGGAATGCAAATCAGTGAACTTCCCACATGCTGATAGCGATCACGCTCTTACGTTTCGCTGAACTGAGCGCGTTCGAAGGCAAGAATGCTCACAATTTCGTGCTCGATTATGTTGACCCTCGGATAGCCTTGCTTGAGGTTAACGAATTAACGTTCGCAACCTGGACGCCTGAAGCGCGTCAAAAGGTTTCTATTCGCCTTCCAGTTCAACTGGAACGCAGCATTAAGCGATCGACACCATGCCGAATATTCCAAACGAAAAAGTTGAACCCGTAAACGTCGCCGAAGAGATGTCGAAATCGTTTCTCGATTATTCGATGTCCGTGATTATCTCTCGGGCGTTACCGGACGCTCGGGATGGGCTCAAACCTTCACAGCGCCGCATCCTTTACGCGATGAATCAGTTAGGCGTACTGCCTAACCGCAAACATATCAAGTGCGCCAAAATTGTTGGAGAGACGATGGGCAACTATCATCCGCATGGAGATATGGCGATCTATCCGACACTGGTCCATATGGCACAGCCCTGGGCGATGCGGGAGAAACTCATAGAAGGACAAGGCAATTTCGGGTCGATGGATGGCGATCCTCCCGCGTCCATGCGGTATACCGAAGCGCGTCTTACCCATCTCGGCGCTGTTCTCATGGAAGACATGGACAAAGATACAGTGGATTTTGTCCCGAACTATGATGAGACCACAGAGGAACCCCGAGTATTCCCGGCAGCCTTTCCAAACCTTCTTGTAAATGGCGGAACAGGCATAGCGGTAGGGATGGCGACCAATATTCCACCGCACAATCTTGGTGAGATAATCGACGCGATCTGCGCCCTGGTAGATGACCCGGATCTTTCGCCTTTAGCTTTACTGGCCTTCGCAAAAGGGCCGGATTTTCCAACGGGTTGTACAATCTACGGAACCGGCGGAATCCAGCAATATTTCGAAACTGGCCGGGGCAGTCTCAAGGTCCGAGGAAAAGCTTCGATCGAGGAGGCTCGTGGAAGCCGGGAACAAATCATCATTACTGAAATCCCATACGGGGTTAATCGAGCCGAACTGATCAAGAGAATCGCTGGCCTGATTCAGGAAAAAGTCATCACTGAAATTAGTGATGTTCGGGATTTGTCAGACGAAAACACCAGAATTGAGCTGGAACTAAAACGCGATACTAATGCCAGAGTTGTCCTGAACAACCTCTACAAACACACGGCGATGGAAAGCACGTTTGCCGTGAACATGCTGGCTATTGACCATGGCCGTCCGAAGCTGCTTTCGGTAAAGGAGGCATTACAATGTTATATTGAACATCGCCGTGAGGTGATTCTGCGGCGGACTCGGCACTTGTTACGCCAGGCTGAGACAAGAGCCGAAACTCTGGAAGGCTATCTTCTCGCTTTGGCACACCTGGACGACTTTATCGGAATCATCCGGGGATCCGGTGATCGAGAAGAGGCAAGGATCAAACTGTTGGCGTATGAGTTCAGTAGCGAAACGGCTTTGGCAGTTGGTATCCGCATCCGGAATGAAGCCCGCTTAGTAGATGGGCGTTACATATTCAGCGAACATCAAGCAGACCAAATCCTTGATCTGCGCTTGTATCAGTTAACCGGGCTTGAACGCGAAAAAGTCGTCAATGAGTATGAGCAACTCCTGCTTAAGATCGGTGACCTCATCGATATTTTGCACCGCGCAGATCGTGTAATGACCATCATCAAAGATGAGTTACTCCGGATTAAAGAAAAATACGGATCTGATCGGGTTACGGAGATCATCCCTGAAGAAGGTGAAATTGATATCAAAGACCTGATCGCAAACGAGGGTTGCATCATCACCATCACACACGGGGGCTATATTAAGAGAACGCCTGAAACGGAGTTTCGAGCGCAACGACGTGGCGGTCGTGGGGTCATTGGCATGACTACCCGAGAGGCTCACATCGTCGGGGATCCGGCTGATTTCGTAGAACATCTGTTCACAGCCAGCACCCATGATTCCTTGATGTTTTTTACGCGGACTGGGCGCTGTTATGTGGAAAAGGTTTACCAGATTCCCCAGATGAACCGAGCTTCAAAAGGCCGAGCCATAGCCAATCTTCTGAATTTGCGACCTGATGAGAAAATTGCTGCTACGCTGCGTATCGAAGCAAAAGGTGAAAACGGTGATGCCGAGACTTGGGATCCGGATCTTCACGTCATGTTTGCGACCCATTCTGGGATTGTAAAGAAGTCAAACTTATCGGATTTCGCTAACGTCAGGGCCGGAGGTATCATTGCGATTCAGATCGAACCTGGGGACGAGTTGATTGATGCATTGCTTACTAATGGACGGGACGAAGTGGTTTTAATCACTGAACAAGGAATGAGTATCCGATTTCATGAAGCAGAAGTACGGGACATGGGTCGAAACGCTGTTGGTGTTTGGGGAATGAGACCAGAGGCTAACGACAGGGTGGTTGCAACTGCCAAGGTGATTCCTGAAGCCCAACTGTTAGTGGCCGGCTCAAATGGCATCGGTAAACGGACGGGATTTGATGAATATAGGACCCAATCGCGTGGCGGAAAGGGGATTATTACGATGAAAACGGGTGAGCGGACTGGGCAGGTAATCGGAGCATTGACGGTGGGCGATTCAGATGAAGTCATGCTGATCACGAACGCAGG
>JAFAXJ010000646.1 GCA_019241095.1 Verrucomicrobiota bacterium
CTATCAACACTTTTTCGAGAATTTTGATTACGGAACGCTGAGTTTTGACTACGAATTTAGTCTTGGTGAAGTCAAAGCCGACGCAGGTTGCGCTTACCTGGCCAGGTCAGGTAACGTCTCTGGAAAGAATGGCGGCAAAGAGTTCGAATTCCCGGTGAATGTTTCGTTAGTAGCTTCGAAAGATAACGGAAAATGGGCTATCAGGATGCTGCATTTCTCAACCCTCACGGAACAGAGTACCGAGGAATCCTGAAACTCTTGCCTAAACTTATGAGCGATGAAACATCTCCCGGGCTGAGTGAGGAGCAAAAGGAACTCCACGAAAGGCGCTTATTTCTGCAAGGCATCGGAAAATGGTCCGGTGCGGCAATTGCAGCCGTGGTATTTGGAGGCGCGTGGTTAGCAACCGCGCCGGAAGTACAGGCGGCCAGTTGGTTCAACTCGTGGGGGCCTCGCGGAGGTTGGATCAATCGATGGGGTCCTCGTCGGGGAGGTTGGATCAATCGATGGGGTCCTCGCAGAGGCGGCTGGTTCAATCGACGTGGTCCCCGCCGAGGTGGCTGGATTAATCGATGGTAAGGGGCGGTACAGGACTGGCCTGAATGCCCGAGAACGATTCTTCTTTCGTAACGATCTTCCCTTCCGATCTCGCGGCGCAACAAAAGGAAGGGCCGTTTGTTGCTATTATCCAGACCCGGGCTGAGCTTTATCGATGGTTGCAAGATCCCGCACCCGGGCTGGAGTGGCTTCAAATCCAGGGGATGTTGGCGGATGCAGAAGCGTGGACGGAGGCCGCGCACGACCATTCCGGCCTTCCACTTGATGTTGTCCTTTCCAATCCATCTTCAGAGTTTTCGGATCTTTACAGACTGGTAGATGTTTGTTCTGCCCACGATGTTCGAATTACTATTCCGGCGGTGCCGGGCCTATTTAAGGCCGGCAAGCTTGCAACGGCGTTACATTTACCAATCCGGATCTTACCTGGGCAACCTGGGGGTGCGGTGCTGTTGGAATTAAATGACTTGTTGGAACTCTACCTGCATGAACCGAGCATTGAGACGCCCGTGGAGTTTTTCCATTCCGTTTTGAGCTTTCTGTGCGGTGCAGATTCGGGTTCGCTCTGGACGATTCTGGAGCAGGATCCGGCTGAATTTCGCTACTATGATGCGGACGGGCGAAGCGGATTGCCAGGCTCAGGGTCGCTGGTAAGCGGTGGCAATCAGGCACCAGACTTTGTGAAGAAGCACCTCGAGACCCTGATCGATGATGCTGCCGAGTGCGCTTCCTGTCCGTGGCAGGTGCCGTGCGGTGGGTACTTCAAGTGGCCGGATCCGACCTACTCTTGTGGAGGTGTAAAACAGCTGTTTTCCAAAATTGAGGGAGCCGCAGATGAGATCGGCCAATATTTGGCCAGCCAAACTGGATCGAAATCAGGCGCTGCAATCGAGCTAAGACGATCGAAATGAATGGACGAGTTTTCAGCGTAATTCTTCTACCGACCTCCGAGTGCAACGTGGCCTGTGATTATTGTTTCGAGCACAAAGAGCCGCATCGTCTTTCGCCCGCATTATTGCCACTCTTGACCCGCCGATTACTTGAGCACCTTGAAAAGGAACAAATCGAGGAATGTGAAATTTACTGGCAGGGCGGGGAAGCAATGATCATGGGGCCTGCCTGGTTTGCCGGTGCTGGAGAGGTGATGGACCGCGCTGCCGCAAAGGAAGGACGCCGGTTTGTGCATTATCTGCAGACGAACCTTATCAGTTACTCGCATGCGTGGGATGACGTAATCCGCAAAATGTTTAATGGATCACTCGGCACCTCGATGGACTATCCCAACGTGCATCGAAAAATGTTTAAGGGAGGGGCTGAGGCTTACACCGCACTCTGGACCAGAAAACTTCGCGAGGCATTAAGCGCCGGCATACAGGTTGGTGTCATTGCTGTGCTTCATCGAGCAAGCCTGAAAGCTGGTCCAGAAAAGTTTTATCACTACTTCACTGAGGAACTGGGCCTTTGCGACTTCCAGGTCAACACTCCTTTTCCGGGAGGTCCTGCGAAGGAAATCGAAAGCGAGTTTCAACTTGGCTCGGCAGAGTTGGCTGAATTTCTCGTCGGGCTTTTCGATATCTGGATGGACCGTGGCTTCGCAAACGCTGTCACAGTCGGTCCATTCGATGCCCTCATCGATCATTTCACAGGCAAGCAAGCGCGTTTGCCATGTATCTGGAAAGAGAATTGCTCCAATCAATTTGTTTCTGTCGACGCCAGAGGGACAGTTGCACAGTGCGACTGCTGGGTGACGAGTTATCCAGATTACTTCTTTGGTAATATTTTCCGTGAGCCGGACCTTACTCGAATGCTGAAAACCAGCCGGGCGCGTCAGGAATTTGTGAAACGGCCGAAGCACCTGGTAGAGGAAGAAGATTGTCTTTCGTGTCGATTCCTTTCCATATGCCATGGCGGCTGTCCCGTGAGGACTTACAGCGCGCTGGGAACAATGATGGCGAAGGATCCCTATTGTGAAGTATACAAGGCGGTCTTCGCCAGTGCCGAAAGGCATGCTCGGGTAATGCTTCGAGACGGTCTTCGCGCTGAAATTTCCCGGAGCCTATCAAAGTCCAAACCATTGGAAGGTGGTCGGCTGGCGCAAACCGCTAGATCAGGCTGAATTCTCCGAAGTGACAATCCTACAACGGCAGTAGCTGAGTTAAACACTCCGTGAGCGCGGCGAACCTTTGTCCGATTTAGTTTTTCTAATGCCTAAGACTTCGACCTGGGCTGTTTTACGAAACGTTGCCTACCGCCGGCTCTGGATTGCAAATCTGATTTCAGGAAGCGCCGTTGCAGCCCACGGCACGGCCGCTTTCTGGGTCATCAATTCTCTCTCTAAGTCGGATTCCACGTTGCTGTTGCCCCTGATGGCAACCCTTTCGTCGCTGCCTTCATCCATTTTTACTCTGCCGGCTGGTGCAATCGCCGATCTAGTAGACCGAAAAAAGATGTTATGCGCGGTAAACTTTTGGCAGGCGTCGATCGCTATTGGACTTGCTGTTCTAGGGTTTCGGCACTTACTGAGCGGTTACGTCATCCTGGCAAGCGCATTTCTGTTCGGAATGGGTTTTGCGTTCGGCTCGCCAGTTTCGGGGGCTGTGGTCGCCGAAATGGTTTCCTCGGAGGATTTACCGGCCGCAAATGTGCTTGGCGGGCTTCAAATGAACATCGCCGGCATTATCGGACCGACGCTTGGAGGGATACTTATCGGTCTGGTCGGAGCAAACGTCATATTCGGGTTAAACGGGCTAGGGTTTCTGTTGGTCGCAGTTGCGATTGTCTGGTGGCATCGTGTAAAAAGACAATCTCAAATCCCGCTCGAAAGCTTTTTTGAATCATTTACCACCGCGATCCGGTACGTACGATACACGCCAGGAATCAGGATCATCTTGGGCCGGAGCGCAGTTTTCGCTTTTTTCATTTCAATCATTCCCGCATTGATGCCTGTGGTGGGTTTGAAGGAATTAAACCTGCAACCAGCCAACTTGGGGCTTCTGTTTACCAGCATGGCCGTGGGCTCGGTAACCGCTTCCCTTTTTATTATCCCGTGGGCACGCGCCCGGTACCGGCCCGAACAGCTAATGACGTCTGCGAACGCCTCGCTCATCGCGGTTTGCATCCTGATGGCGATTATTCGATGGTCGAAGCTGTTTTTTCTGATTGCGGCTCTAGCCGGCATGGGATGGACTCTATCCGCGACCGAATTATGGGTAGCGGGTCAGCGCGCAATGCCTGAATGGGCGCGAGGCCGAATGAATGCAACCATTATCATGGTTTCCCAAGCGGCGACTGCGCTTGGAAGCGTTGTCTGGGGAACAACAACTGCCGAGATCGGATTAGGTCCTACCTTTCTGCTGAACGCGGCCCTGGCTGTTTTCGTAATGATCTTCACACGCCTGCCCGCTTTTAGTTTATCACTTGATTTCACGACGGATCTGAGTTTTGAACCGGCCTCTGTTGCGATGTTTTCAAGCGATAATCTTACTCGTTTACCGGATACCCAAGAGGGGCCTCTTTCGATAACGACGGCTTTTCACGTTGATCCGGAAAATCGGGACGAATTTCTTCAATTGGCAGGCCAGGCAAGACTGATCTATCTCCGAAGCGGTGCGTACAGCTGGCATTTGAAGGAAAATTTGGCTGAGGCAAATAGCTTTCAGACTGAGATTGTAGTTCCATCCTGGACACATCACCTTCGACAGCGTGAACGCGTGACAAAAAGCGAGATGGAAATAATTAACAAGCTGTACAACTTGCACAGCGGTCCGGATGCGCCGCTGGAGTCGACCTCTCTTCAGTTGGATAAAGAAGTAGTGGCCCGTACGAGCCTCTTACATCGGCCCGCTGTTCGCCCGGCCGAAAACTAAGCGCCTTCAGGTCGCCTGCCTTAGTTTGCCCTTCGCCCTGGTCCCCTACACCCCGGGCCCTGACCCACCCAATAATAATCTGTTCTGGCTAAAAAACCTGAACGGAAACTTCCATTCGCTCAAAGGCGTTTGCTGGACCAGCCCAGGAACCCGAAAGGGGCGAGGCTTTTTCATGTTCCCGAGCCACTCCCACTGATACATGCTCGGAACCGGCTAACTTGTGATTTGTTGGGTCAAAACCACGCCAGCCAGCTCCTGGGATGTAGATTTCCGTCCAGGCGTGCGTGGCGCCATGCTGTCCTTCGCCTATCATAATATAACCCGTGACGAAACGGGCGCCAAAACCCCAATGCCGGGCCGCTTCCATCATCAAGACTGCATAATCGCGGCAAGATCCTGTCCCTAATGCGATTGTCTGGCAAGGAAGCTGAACACCCGGTTCCTCACGACGGGAGTACTTCAGGGATTCAAAAATGCGTGTATTCAGGGTGTCAAGGAGTTCGAAAGTGCCCACAATCTGGCCTGGTTTGTGGAGGTCGGAAAGCCAGCTTTGCACACCCGGGCCGTCATATGGATAACTTGGAATACGATATGGGATCAGTTCAATCTGCTCGTTAGGAGGGTACTGGAATGGATAGAAGCGGGCGCTTGACGCAACACCGCATTCAATGGGCTTATCATCGTACTGGTCTACCCTGACATCGCTGAAAACACTCAGTTTCCGGCTAGGTTCCAGAAAAGAGATGGCAGCTATCGAGTTGCCGTAGATGTCGCGAATATAACGCACGTCCGCCTTCGGCTCAATCTCCAGAACAGCACTGTCTATATGGAGATCGTGTCCTTCGCGCGGTCGTAGCAACGCCGTGTGGGGACCGAAAGAGACAGGCTCGTGATAATGGTATTCCGTCCTATGAATAATGCGGACGCGTTTCATGATAAGTCATTGAAAGTCACTTGGGTCGAAGCGGGAAAGTATTGCGGGGCCGATATACCCATCGAAACATAAATGCTGGTTAATCCGTCGACTCCGCACGGCGCCGGTTCGATCCACTCAACCGGAACGAATACCAGCGCGCCTCCGAACGGCACAGGAGCGGAGGGAATCATCACTACGTGACAAGGCTTCCCATTGAGGTAGACCGGTTCAGGAGTGGGTAGAAGCGCAAGCACAGCGGCTCCGCCCTTTCCGCCGAACGAGCACCACACCGGCCTCATCGTTTGTAAGTCTCTCTTCTCTTTATAATCAAGCATTCCCACAAACCGGTGCGCCAAATCATAGACATTTCCAACCAGAGGAAGGCGTCGAATACCTTTGTCCATGAATGCTTGAAACCGTTTTTGCAGGCCTGTCTCAACAAATAGCCCAAGCAGATAGATAGCACAGATAACAAATGCAATCCCGATAAGGTAGGCCACTATGTGCGTCTCGGCGATCGTCAGTCCGATCTTTGTCAGCAGCCTGCCTGCAAGGCTGCGTGGCCCCACAAATCGGTCGATGAGACTCCCGACCCAGACGATCACGCCAACGGTCAAACCGATAGGTAGCACTGCGATTAACCCGGCAACGAAAGTGCGGATCGGGGCGCGAAAAGGTTTATTCATGACGCACTGTTGCTCGACGAGCAGAAACTATACTCCAATACTGTTGGGCTGAGGAATTCAAGAATTTCCGTTTCAGTGAAAACTGATGGCTCAAGGGGGTGCTCGCTTATTCAGAGTGAGCCAAATGGGGTTTATAGCTGCTGTACTTGGGAGAGGTTTGATTTATTCGGGTGCCGACCTTGCCGTGGCCTTTTACGGAGCACACCATATTCTAGCGAAGGGTGCGCTATTCCTTGCTATTGGTGTCTTCACCGCCTGCAGTCCCCAAAGGCGTCTGTGGCTCATTATGTTGGCCGTCACCGTTGTTGCATTGAGTTTGGCTGGATCACCGCTAACAGGCGGGGCGCTCGCGAAGTTCGCCGCTAAAGAGACGTTAGGTCACGGTCTCGTGGCTCTCCTTGCGACACTATCGGCTGCTGCGAGCACCCTTCTTATGGTGCATTTCCTCCGTGCCTTAACGCGACAAAAGCAAGCCTTACGGAAGGGTGCGCTCCA
>JAFAXJ010000428.1 GCA_019241095.1 Verrucomicrobiota bacterium
GATAGGAGTTATGAAAGCTCTCGGGGCAAAAGTCACCCAGATCACCTGGATATTTCTTGCGCAGGGAATGATTGTTGGGTTTTTCGGTATGCTTTTAGGCCTTGCAAGCGGTATCGCTCTGGTCCAATACCGCAACCAGGTACGCGACCTGTTATCCGTGATGTTCCATATCGAATTGTTTCCCGCTGCGGTATATCAATTTTCTGAAATCCCGGCCGAGATTATTCCACGCGATGTTGCGATCATTTGTATTACCGGTTTTATCATCTGCTCGGTCGCAGCATTGATTCCCGCTTTTTTCGCCGCCCGGCTTGATCCGGTAAAGGCTCTCAGATACGAATGACCGACTTGATTGCCATCTGAATATTCATCCTGGTGTTTATGCTTCTTTCTGAAATCTCAAAAAGGAATCGTTATTGATGGTTGCCGCCATTGCAGATTGGGAGCAGTTCGCCTCGAAACGGCTAGATTCTGGGGACTTCCCCTTGAAATGCCTGAAACAGGGCGATGTACTGGAAGTCTGCACCGGGAACACCAAATATAAATTTTCCGTTCAGGAAAAGCATGCTGTGTTGACCAGTTCGCGTCCAAATCGCCCTTACGGAGTAGCATGGATCTCAGGGTGCGGCTTCGCGTTCTCACACGCGTTCAAGCCAGGATATCTATTTTGCGGCGGGAGTTTGGAATTTGTTTTTCTGCGAAATGGGCAACGAACCCGTTTTCGGACCACGACAATCCGTTCGATCGATTATCTACCGAGTCAGGCATAAGCCGGATAGAAGCAGGTACATGGCTTGGACTAAGCTAGAACGAAAACAAACCGGTCGGACCAGTTGTTATCGTCCAAACACCATCGATCATCATGGCTAAGCCAGTTAGAATCGGAATTGTCGGGGTCGGAAGTTTAAGTCTGCGCGGCCTACTCCCTCATCTCACTCAAAGCGATTTAGCAGAACGAGTGACTATCACTGCACTTTGTGATCCTGTCCCTAATCGCGCGACTGCCGCTGCGGATCGATTTAATATTCGGCACGTATTTACTGACTACACTGAACTGTTGGCCTGCGATGAGGTGGATGCGGTGACATTGGCCACACCCATTAGCCTACATTTTGAGCAGGGGCGGCAGGCTCTCATTGCGGGCAAGCACGTCCACTTTAACAAGACGATGACCACCTCAGCCGATGACGCGACCGAGTTGATCACGTTAGCAAATCAAAAACAATTAAAGATCGTTGCTTCGCCGGGCGAAATGCTCAGGCCACATAATCAACGGATCAAAGAAATGCTTCGTGAAGGGGCAATTGGTGTTCTTTGCTGGGCAGCGTGCGGGGCTGCGTTCGGCACTTACCATGAAAGTGAAAAGGAACGGCAAGGGCCAGACGTTTTGTCCAATGTCGATCCGTCGTGGTATTTTCGCATCCCCGGCGGCGGACCTCTATATGACATGACGGTTTACGCCCTGCACGCATTGACGGGCATTCTTGGCTCGGTGCGAAAAGTAGTTGCACTATCTGGAACTAGGATAACCGAACGCTCGTTTCAAGGGCGGGCCGTTACTTGTGATGCACATGATAATACGGTGATGCTTCTCGACTTTGGAGAAAGCCTTTTCGCTTTCGCTTACGGCACTGCCGGAGGAAGGATTACCTATGGTTTCAACGGCAGTTATTTCGGCACTACTGGATCAATAGTAGGCTTTACCTATAACGGTCTGCCGTTAGACTACCCAGGCGCGGAGATTGCTCGCAAAGTGCCGCGACCTGAAGGAGTAGAATGGCAAGGCCAAATTCCTGGTAACCAATGGTTGTTGCCTCATATCACTGAAGCCCATAGAGAAATACCGGAGCAACATGTTTTCGAAGACATCATGCAGTTAGTCGATTGGATTCGAGAAGATCGAGCGACGATCGTGACAGCCGCACACGCACGCCATGTCATAGAAATTATCGAGGCCGCTTATCGAGCAAACCAGGAGGGTCGGGCCCAAATCTTGCGCACCACACTCGAGAATGGACCTGCTGTGTCGAGCTGTGGCTCGTCATGAAGGCCCGAAAGTATTTACGATCGGCTATGAGGCTCTACCGCCTGATCGACGTAAGAGAGCAAACATCGGTCGCCATCCTATTCCGAAGGTTTAGGAACGCTTTCTGATGGATCGGTGATACTGTCGCCTGCCTTCTCGGCATCAGTTTCCTTGCGAGCTCCGTAAGGTTCTTCCCGGGCGGTTTTCTTTCCCGGTTGGGGCACATGAGCAGCTCCTTTAGAGAGATCCTCACCATGTTTCTGCTTTTCGTGGATGACCTTTTTATCGTGTGCAACGTTTCGAGGGTCGGACATAGACTTACCTTAGCCAAGATCCGGAAGATAGCTCGTGGCTTTCATCTTTTTATAAAAAGCTCCTGAAAACCCGTACGTCAGGGTCGAACACATGATGCGTCGAAACGGTACGCACGAACGTCGACTCTTAAACAGAGAACCTGACCGCTCAGGGCAAAGTCATAAATAAACGGCTGACCCTAGCATGTTGCATTTCGAAAAAGGTAAATGGCTGAACTTTGACGATTCTGTGAGACCTTCAGAACGCATGAAACTTAGTTTCAGTACTCTCGGGTGCCCCGATTGGTCCTTTGATCAAATACTGACGAACGGCCGCCGATATGGGTTTGATGGTGTGGCTTTTCGTGGAATCCGGAGAGAATTGGATTTGGCGAAGGTGCCAGAATTCTCTTCGGGAAAAATCGAGGATAGTCGTAGACGGATCGAAGATGCCGGGCTTTCGACGAGCATGATTCTGACCTCTGCTTCGTTGATGATAGCAGATCCTGGCGAGCTCGAGAAGAGCTTACAGCTTGCGGAATCGCACATTGATATTGCGTCGGCACTGGGTTGCCAGTTCGTTCGTGTATACGGAGGCCGGATTGATACTGGCGTTTCGCGAGCAGTCGCCGTCCAACGGGCAGGAGACCGGTTACGCCGCCTCGGAGATTATGCTGGGAAACGCGGCGTCGATGTTTTGATTGAAAGTCATGACGATTGGGTCTTTACAGGGTTGTTGCGTAGGGCAGTGCAAGCGGCAGCCTGCCGATCGACCGGCATTTTGTGGGATGTTCATCACCCTTATCGGATTGCAGAAGAATCGATCGCGCACACCTGGGATAACATTTGTTCTTGGGTCCGGGCGGTGGATATCAAAGATTCTATAACGGACTTTAATGCCCGTCTTGGTTACCGATATGTCCAAATCGGAGAAGGTGATGTACCGCTTAGAGATGCGCTGGCACTTTTACGGTCCGCGAACTACAATGGTTGGCTCACGTTCGAATGGGAAAAGTTGTGGCACCCTCATCTCGAAGATGCTGAGGTAGCCTTTCCAGAATTCATCAGGCGGATCCGAGGGCTATAGATGATGGCGCAGGCGTGGCATGCACTGGATAGCCAGGCGCCGACACCTCCGCGATCTAATGAGACACGCTCTAGATGAAATTTGAATAAGAATTGCCTAACTGAGCAAAAACCCTGGAGCAAAGAGCAGTTTTATCTGTCAATGCAAAGATACCACATTTGAACGACATACTCCACCGCGCCCTGCAGAACTCGACCCTGCGACCCACGATTAGAAATTCTTGGTTTAGTTTCACCTTAACCGAGGGCGCACCTGATTTGATTTCGACTAGATGGCCGGACATCTATGACTCAGTCGCGGTGAGCCCCACGGTCCCAGTCGGCCTACGTGACGAACGGTGATGACCCCATGGTCTCGGGCTACAGCATCGATCGCAAGACCGGGGACGTGACACTTGTCGCAGGTCCGTCATTCACCACGGGTTAAAACCGGAAAAGATTGGGTCATGCGTTGATCCCGCGTCAACGAGCTCTGCGACGGGCTCACCCAAGGCGTTCCGGGAATTGAAAGTCCAGCGTTCGCGTTCGTCTTCGTTCCGATCGCATTGGCGGTTGGGCGTCGGCATTATTCATCATTCCAGATCCACCACTCGTATGCCGCAGTTTGGGGATAGCCCTCCGGCGAGTCCTCCCATTCCTCCTGGCGACCGAGCGCGGTGATGTCGAGATAGTTCCAAGTGCTTCCCATCTGCTCGTCGCCGCGGTTATTGATAAAGTAGGTGCGGAACACCTTGTCGCCGTCACGGATGAACGCATTCGTGCCGTGCCACTCGTCCACGCCGAAATCCTTGTCGAAGTCATCCGTCAGCGTGTACCAGGGGATCAACTCCCAGGCCATCCGTCCCTTCAGGCGTTTGATGTCCTTCTGCGGTGCTCGCGACGCGAACACAAGAGTTGTGTCGCGGGCATTCAGATGGACCGGATGAGCTACCTGGTCGGCCACCATGGAGCAGCCAATGCAGGCATGCTCGGGCCAGCCTTTCACAATGGGCTCGAAGAATGCGCGGTAGACGATCAACTGACGGCGGCCGTCGAACAGGTCGAGCAGGCTCGCCTTGCCCTTTGGCCCTTCAAACTCGTATTCTTTCTCGATCGCTAGCCACGGCATTCGCCGACGCTCGGCGGCCAGCGCGTCACGGGCGCGAGTTGACTCCTTCTCTCGCACGAGGAGCTTTTGTCGCGCAGCCTCCCACTCCTGCGGTGACACCACTTTCGGTATTTTCATGTCCGAGATATTAGAGCGGGTACTGGAACAGTGGGAGTGACAAGCGTGTCGTGATTCCAATGGGCTCGTTTATCACTACCTGGCTTGAGACCCACCGTTATCTGAACATGGAGACTCTGGCTGAACCGAAGAAGACTCAGGCGGCGGACAATTCGATACCGTTAGGCGGTAAGAGGCGCGGAGTCTGTCCCCAGAAGCAAGGGGTTTTAGGGGACGTGGAGGGAGTGTCCCTTCTCCAACTGAGAGTACGCGGGGAGTTCGCGTTTACCCGCCG
>JAFAXJ010000472.1 GCA_019241095.1 Verrucomicrobiota bacterium
GTTACAATTTTCAACCGAAATTCGGAGATGTTTATTGTGCCAGGTGGCTCGTATAAAGATGAGAACCTCGCAAAATAAACGGTGCTTACGCCGCCTTTTTCTTGGTACTCTTCAAACTTTCTTGGAGAGCAGACATTAAGTCGACAACCTTTTCGCTTGGCTGCGCCTTAGCCGCAGGCGCTTTCACTTTCTTTCCCTTCGCCTTCGCTTCGATCAACTTTCTGACATCCTCGGTGTAAGTGTCCTTGAATTTTTTTGGGTCAAATTGAGATGTCAGTTCGCCAATTAACCGAACGGCTAAAGCCACTTCATTCGAATTCACTTTCTGGTCCGTGGGTATAATGAGTTCACCTGCATCTCGAATTTCAGCAGCGAATCTCAGTGCATTTAGCACCAGAACATTCCCCTGGGCTTTTAAAGCGCACAAATGCTCACGGTTTCGAAGAACGAATTGCGATATTCCCACCTTTCCTGATTTCAACAAAGCGTCCCGTAAAAGCACGTAAGGTTTTGCGGCACCTTTATCAGGTTCCAGATAATAAGGCTTATCAAAGTAAAGGCTGGAGATTTCTGACTCCGCGACAAATTCCTGAATATCAATATTTGTCGATTTTTCGGGACTAGCCTGCTCAAGCTCCTCATCGGTGATGATGACGAACTGATTGTCTTCCAACTTATAGCCTTTAACGATCTGATCCGAAGGGACTTCTTTGCCGGTAGATTCAGCGACGCGTTTGTAGCGGATCTGCGACATGTCCTTTTTATAAAGGAGATGAAAGTCTGGCGTCTCCCGCTCCGTGGCTGCATAGAGCCGCACGGGTATATTCACCAGGCCGAAACTGATTGCTCCTTTCCAGATCGCTCTCATTCAGAAACGCAGTTTGTGATATGGGTCATTTCGTCTCAGCAAAACGGTTGGGATTCAATCTTTTTTTTTTGGCCTAATCTAGACGCTATATGTTGTATACTGAAGCTTAATCCACTACTATATGCAGGATGGGTACGCTCGTGCCGATTACCTTGTGGTTTTACATCATTGAATTTCACGATGGTGAGGACGTGTCAGCCATTACGGGCGAGGCTGAGTCTTTTGAAGAATGCCAGGCCTGCGTTCAACATGATTGCGATGAGTTGCGCCGGGAAGGCTGTTCTGTTTTGCAGGTCGAGGCCTGCGAACTCTGTCTAGAATGTCGCGGAGACGGCCAGATCGAATCTGCGACCTGCATGATGTGCGGTGGACAGACCGGCTCTTTTGAATCTCAATTCTTTTTGCCTCGACTAGGATGGAAGAGACTTGCGGTTAGATGAGCTTTGCTCTGAAGTCTGAAAAAAGGTTCAATTGTTACAGGGGAGGACATTTTCAGCCTTCTTTTAACTCTCACCAAGAACATGAAGCAGAGTTTTGCGAGAGCCCTCTACATAAAACCTGCGCAACGTCTGGCGCAGTTCTCCAAGAAACCTTTCTGAAGTAGTCAGTTTTTCACTGAACAGATCACTCAGCTGCAAAAGCAAACTAGGATCTTCTTTTCCGGCCTGCGCGCGTTTTTGTAACTCAGCGCTGCGCGGATCGTTGATCGGTAGTTCTTTGCCGGTATCGCCGCTACCTTGGAGATAACGAAACCAGCTAGCAACGGTAAAGGTCAGATAAGTGATCGGGCCATCCACCGCCAACTGCTCAATGATAGAAGGCAACACGAATTTCGGAATACGGGCCGAACCTTCGGTTGCTAAACGCAAGAGAGTGTCCTTTACGGCTGGATTCGAAAAACGCTCGATTAAGGAATCCTTGTAATCTGTCAGATCAATTCCCGGCACTGCCGGCAGAATAGGCGTCACGTCTGTGTCCATCATCCGTTTCACAAACTTCCGGATCGAATCATCGCCCATCGCTTCGTGCGCGAACTTGTAGCCTAATAGCATGCCGATGTAACACAGAGCCTGGTGACCGGCATTGAGCAGCCGAATCTTCATCTTCTCGTATGGTAATACGTCATCGGTAATTTGTGCTCCTGCTTTCTCCCAAGCGGGTCTACCTGCAGGGAAGTGATCTTCGATGACCCATTGTCGAAAAGGTTCACATACGACCGGCCAGCCGTCCTCGATCTGAAATTTGTCTCTGACCATGGCGCGATCCTCATCCGTCGTTGCTGGTGTAATGCGGTCTACCATTGAATTAGGAAAAGAGACATTCGACTCGATCCAATTCCGCAAACCGGGATCTCTCAGTTCCGCGAACGCCAGGATCATTTTACGCGCAACCTCACCGTTGCCTTGCAGATTGTCGCATGAAAGCAGGGCAAAAGGCTGAAGACCCCGGCGTCGTTGGCGATCGAGCGCTTCAACGATAAAGCCGAAAGAACATTTCGGCTGGTGAGGATTATCAAGGTCATACAGGATCTCCGGATTCCTATCATCGAATTCTCCCGTGGCCTGGTTCACATAATAGCCGTTCTCGGTAATCGTCAGTGAGACTATCGGGGTCGTGGGCTCCGTCATTTTGTCGATAACGAGATCGCGCTCTTCGGGCGCAAACAAGTATTCCCCAATCGATCCGATGATACGGGCCTTATCTGAGGCCGCATTGCGCTCCACAACGGCATAGAGATAGTCTTGGGAGGATAACACGTCTCTCATGCGCCTATCTTGCTCAAGAAGGCCGATGCCTGCGATTCGCCAGCCGCTTTCCTGCTGAAGCAGGTCATCCAGGTAAACAGCCTGATGAGCTCGGTGAAAACCGCCTACTCCAATGTGAGCAATAGTAAATTGCTTCTTCGAACGGTCGTAAGCAGGCGTTGGAATTGTGGGAGGAACGTTTGCTAAGTTAGCTTGATTCAAGCGAAGCATAGTATTATCAACTAGCCGACACTTTCGGCTATTTTGCGAGCAGAATTTTCACTCTCTTACGGTTTCGCCGCTGCGTTCCCCCTCGTGACACCGATTTATATTGGACGAACTCTTACGGACGTCAATGGCGGGCACTGGAGACCAAGGCTCTACCGCGCTAGAGGCTCCTCGCGAACAAAAACGGGTCTTTTGAAACGTAACTTCTGGCATAACGCAATTCATCGCTTCGTTAAGCGTGATGAAAGACCTTCAAAGTCTGCGAGGAGCGCGAAACAGAGCCTCGCTCTGAAAACATGAAATCAGGTCGCTGCAGTGTGCACCCGTTTACAGTATGGATAGCGAATTGTTACTTTAAATTATGAAAAGAACTGTTTTGTTTCTTTTGACTATATTGTCCGTCCAGATTTCTCAGACTCTCGCTGCGGAGACGAAATTGAAATTAGGCGATCCGATCCCGAACGTGTCTGGGACAACTCAGGGAAATTCTTCGGTTAGATTGCCGGCCGAGGCCAACAAAGGATATTTGCTCGTCTATTTTTACCCAAAAGCGATGACTCCAGGTTGTACCGCGCAGGCCTGCAGTCTGCGAGATGCTTACTCATCTTTGACATCACGCGGCGTAAAAGTAATCGGTGTCAGTGCGGATAATGTGAATGCGCAAAAGGAGTTCCAGCAAAAAGAACATCTCCCATTTACCCTGATTGCAGACCCTGAACATCGCGTTTCCGAAGCATTCGGTGTCCCGATTCAAATGGGCCAGTATGATGCTCGCCAAGCTTACCTTTTTAAGGATGGGAAACTGGTTTGGGTAGACACTCATGCCTCTACAAGTAAGCAGGCGCAGGATGTATTATCAGTAGTCACTCGGTGATATCAGGCGTCGCGGCCATGGGACGGTGGGTGTGTCGCTTCCAGTGCGGTGAAGGTCTCAAGAATTTTATAAAGATGTCTTGAGTGTTTTGGCACAACCCA
>JAFAXJ010000558.1 GCA_019241095.1 Verrucomicrobiota bacterium
CGGCCCCGGCTTGTCAATGCGCACCCCGGTTTAAGCTGATCGATCTGAGTGAATCTATTGCACAAACCTAGATCTACCAGCTCAAGATCTGATCAAGCCCAAACTCGCAGTTTCCGATGACGCAATTACTCGTCCCCACGTCCCATACGAGTACTGAACACCGGAGCGGAATGCACAAATCTTGGGACTTCGTTAAGACAAACAGTTGCTGTTTTTCTTGTTTAAGCATAGGTGTCATCTCATCCTTGAGTAGTGTAGCAATAGATGACAGAAATCGACCGTTACGTTGGGTTTATTCGCGCTGTTAATCTTGGCAGCCGAAATACTGTACGAAATGAGGATCTGCGATCCATTTTTCTGCAAGCCGGCGCATCGTCGGCTGAAACCTTCATTAACAGCGGAAATGTCATATTTGAGACCCGAAAAGCAACAAGCATGAAAGTGCAAACCCAAGCTGGCGACCTTTTGTATAGACTGTGCAACATTCGGCAGCCCATTTTCGTACAAAACATCAACACATTGCAGGATATAAAAGATCGGCTTTCAGCAGGCAAGCCGACACAAAGCAACTATCTTGGAATTTATGTCACCTTTTTTGCGGATAGCACTGGCCAAAGCAAGCGCCAGGAACTACCTATCGTTTCCCCACGAAAAGATATAGAGGTGTTCGATATCGCTGAAACTTTTGCGTTAAGTCGTCGTTTTCAGGTTGAAAGTGCTGGTGACGCAAATCCTTTTCTCGAACGTATTCTACTCACCCCGTGCACAACCAGAAACTGGAACACTGTGGTTCGCATCCTGGCGAAGTTTCGCTCCTGATACGCGCGGTAAGCAGGCCAGCCGGGTCGGTCGATCTGGCAAGCATTTAAGCTTGCAGATTTCACCTGACAAGAAGGCGTAAATATGTTCATATGAACATATGGACGCTCTCATACCTGCTTCCGTCGACGACTCGTTAACCCGAATTGAGGCTGCACTGCGACGTTTTCGATCCTGTTACTATTTTGGCGGCGACCCTGCCCATTTACTTGCCGAGGAAATCATCTCTATGCGCATCGAACTGCTCCGCCTTTGGTGCTTGGTTGATCCGGAAAATAACCGGAGCGCTCCACAATGAAATTGCTGCTGCCATCCGCTGTTCAGTGAAGGCAGGTTTTAGATTACGTAGGGAGTCTTTCAATCTCGCTCCAAAGAAGCTTACGGAATAGCATCGAATGCCCGCTTGGCTACGCCGGGAGAGCAAGGCTCTGCCGCGCTAGGCCGGTCGTGAACATCAGGGGTCTTCGCAGCGAAGTTGCCAACGTCATTGTAGAGCGTTAGCACGTTTTTCGATTACAGGGTTGGACACCTGAACTGAACAGACTGGCACATCCAGCACTTAGTGAGCAATCCCGACGTCCTTGCATTTATCGCACTCGTCCTGGTAAGTTCGCTCCGAAAGACACTTTGATTCGCGACCGACCTAGCGCGGCAAAACCTTGCTCTCAACTATCGTTCATCGTAACGGCCTGATTGAGGGTTGCTGAGGATCGCAATGCAGTCCGTTGCATGTTACTGGTTAACTTGGACCGGCATTATAGTGAATTGTTGCCATATCGGTCCGAATAGAAAAGCTGAATGACTGCCCACTCTATGCTCGAGTAACTTGAAATTTCTCTTGGAATACATCACACCGCCAAGTCAGATTCGAACTGTGAGCATGAAAATCATTTCGCTGATAGCTTTCGGATTCGCTTTTGCAACTGCTCTTCCGGCGGTCAATGCTGCTTCCTCGCAAGACCAGGTATTTGTGAATGAAGCTGCCACGGGGGGACTTATGGAAATCCAGTTGGGCAAACTGGCCAGTCAGAAAAGTTCTACTCCGGATGTTAAACAGTTTGGAGAGCGGATGGTAACAGACCACACCCGCCTGAACACTGAATTAGGTACGGCCGCGAAAGCTTCCGGCCTCAAGGTACCCACAGAACTCACCCCGGCACAAAAAGCCGAATACAATCGACTATCAAAACTCTCAGGTAAGGCTTTTGACAAATCTTATATCACCCTCATGGTGAAAGATCATACCGACGATCTCGCGAGTTTCCAAAAGCAGGAAGCCGCTACCCGTAATGCAAAACTAAAGAAGGCGGTTTCTGGAGCAATACCAGTGATCCAGGAGCACTTGGATATGGCGAAATCCGCATCAACAAAGCTTGCTTCCAGTTAAGTTTCGCGATGGCTCAGAATTGATGGGACAAGGCGAGCACTAGCTCGCCTTTGGTTTCTTACCGGAGCATTAGGAGCAGGTAGCCTTAAAAATTCGGAACCGATCTGATCGATCAGCAAGC
>JAFAXJ010000039.1 GCA_019241095.1 Verrucomicrobiota bacterium
CTCCAGCGTCCAGGCCGCCGGGTTATCGCCAGCGGTGCCGTTATTTGTGCATGCGGCAAAGAGCGTTCCGTTAGAGCCAGGCCCGATCTTTATTGCTGATTATGGCTCGTCCGCGGGGCACAACTCGCTTGGACCTGTCGCGGCCGCCATTGGCGCTCTCCGAGAGAGGGTCGGACCCGAACGCGAGGTGTGGGTCATTCACACCGATCAGCCCACAAACGATTTCGGGGGCCTTTTCCAAACCCTGGCTGATGACCCGGAGAGTTATTTGCGGAAAAATTCTGCCGTGTACGCATCTGCAGTAGGTCGATCATTTTACGAACAAATCTTGCCATCAAATACCTTCAGCCTGGGATGGAGTTCCTGGGCTGTACAATGGCTGAGCAAAGCTCCCGTCGCAATTCCGGATCAGGTCCAGGTCGCATATAGTCACGATCCGGTCGTACGTGCTGCGTTTGCTAATCAGGCAGCCGAGGATTGGCGAAATTTTTTAGTACATCGGGGACGAGAACTGCGTGCAGGCGGCATGCTCGTATTGCTAACCATGGCGGTAGACGATGAGGGCAACTTCGGGTATCAACCGCTGCTCGAAGCTTTGTACGAGGGGATTGTCAGATTAACGAATGAGGGCTTCATTCACGAGCGAGAAGCTCGCAGGATGGTGATCCCTACCGTTGGTCGAAGCCGAGAGGATTTCATGGCCCCTTTTAAAGAAAATAATTTCTTTGCGGGTCTTTCGATGAACCAACTGGAATTGTTTTCTGGCGAGGACCGAATCTGGACTGAGTTTTGTGCGAATGGTAATGCTCATTCTCTTGCCGCTGGATGGGCCGCCTTTTCCCGTGCTTCAGTGTTCCCGACCTTAGCGGGTGGCCTTGATTGCGGAGTGAGTGATCCCCGCTCGTTGGACTTTATGAATCGGCTGGAGGCTCACGTCACGGAGCGCCTGGAGCTCGCCCCGAAACAAATGTCCATCCCGCTTGCCAGAATGTTGCTCGTTAAGAAGTCGGGCGCCTGAGGGTGCAACCGTTTGTCTAAGCGACGAAGCCATTTGTCGGATCAGTCGCTACTAGGGGTTCACCCGTCTTCGCAGGGTTTAGTTATCTAAGTGCCTCAAAATCAGGGATAGGGATTAAAAAGTCTGCACTACAGAGGACTTAATTTGCCAGTGGCCGGCAGCGGTTATTTGCGGTTTAGGCTGAGTGGGAGCTTCGAGCTTTATCGCATGACGCAATAAGCGATGTTCTTGTTCGGGCTGAGTATAGCGAGGCAGGACAACTGTGCGTCCATCGGTAGTCGGCAGATGGACGTCAATAATTTGGATGATTTTGAATTTTTCAAATACAGCGCGTGGTGTCAGACCCAAGGCCACAATGTGGAGTCGGCGACGCAAAGTCACCTGCAAGCAGTAAGTGATAAAAGCCACGAAAATGTTCTTGGAGTTGATGGTAAATGGGGCGGATTGCCAGATCGCCTTTCAGATTGCGAAAGGCTTGCTCGATTTGAGTCAACTGGATGTAAAGCTCCCAAAGCTGTGCCGGCTCTATCGCAATTAGATTGGAGCGCAGCAGGTAACAGCCTTCGCGCCGCCGCATCAAGCGTAAGCGTTTTTTGTCCAGCTCAAAATGCAGTAGTTGGGTCGATTCGCTCTTGGCTGGGGCGATATGGACTTGGAGCAGTTTCCAAACTAACTGTCCGGCTTCTGCTTTGGCTTGACCAAGCTTGCTGTAACTGAAGTACTGAATTGAGAATCCAGTGCCTATTAGCAACGTCTTGTTTGACCCGCCAAGTGATTAACCCATCCGTCGGGATGTTCGATCACGAGTGATAGGTGATCGACGGCCTTGAGAAAGCGTTTCCGGATCGAATAACTATGGAGCTAATCGAGTAACCGGAACAGCTTCGGTCCAAGTCACCCGGGTCAGTTAGTCACTGGCTCTTGCAGAAACAAAGGCTTCCCGCGCCGCCTCGATTCGGCGAGCTTCGACCAGCTTGTGTTGTTCGTCAGCGCGTTGATCTAATTCGACCAGGTCCACCTTACCCAGAGCAGGTATTTCTCCGGATACGGCCAGTAGTGCGCGCCAAAGCGCTCGTTTACCTTCAATTCCCAAAGCAAGACTTTCAAGTCTCTCGAGTCGTGCGAGTTGGCTGTCCGAGGGATCTTCTAATCGAAGCTTAATTCTCGCGAGCTTTTCGCCTAAAAAGGCCGTTGTATTGCGTATCGGATCTTCGCCCGAATTTAGATCGTCTAACAATCCGCGTAAGACTTCTTGGTCTCTGCCCACCTCTTCCCGCAATTGAATGAAAAATTGTTTGTCGGCGTTGCTGCGCTGAGAAGAAACCAAATGGTTCAGCAATTCTACGGCGACAACGGATCCGGCGAAATGGTCCTTAAGGTAGCTTGTAAGATGCTTCGCGTTCATGAAACATAATCTAAGAGCATGCCGGCATTAAACCACTGAGAGTCGACGTAAAGCCGCTCAGGGTAGCTCTGGTAAACAAAAGCTGAGGTGTTGACTCTATGAAGACGGGTTTCGACCCATATAGCCGCTGCGCGATTAGATTGGAGCAGAAAGACGGGGTATGCCGATGTGAGCGCTGCAACGTCGCAATTCAGGGCGGCGTACAAAGTGCAACGCACCGAGAAAGACCACATTGCGCTCGCCGCGTTCGATCCCGGCTAGATAGGTATGGTTGAGACCGCAGCGGGCCGCCTCGAACTTTTTAAGGTCGTCTTCGTATGTTTCCATGGTAGGCCTCCAGCAAGTGAACTCAAAGACAACAACCCAAGTCAATTGTCGCCCTGTATTTAAATCGCAGACAATGGCCGTTTACTGTACTGAATTCGTTGACTGGAAGCCGATCCGCGGCCTTTGATTCGCGGACAAACTGCACGCAAATAGTAGAGAACCCCGATTCTTAATTTTGTCCTCGGGAGTAGTACAACAGTCTACGATTTAAGTGCAACGTTTACTCCATTTAAATCATGGATTTCCCCAGGGAGCGTGTCTACGATTCAAGTACAGCGCAACGCCAAAAATTGAGGGTGAAATCAGTCCACGAACTCAGTGCAGTAGCCTACGATTTGAGTGCGATAGTTTACTGCATCTTGCGTGCATTGCCTGGGAGCGCCGTCTACGATTCAAGTACAGTGCAACATGGAGCCATTACACCTGATACCCTTTTATGCGGATTGACCGCCTCCCCTAGTCGCAGGCGGGACAAGCGAAAGCGTACCGATTTACGTGAAGACGCTTTCACAGGGCCTGCAATGGAATCGATCGCCGGGAAAATTACAGCTAATGCACCCTACCCGACTTTATTCGAGCGAACATGAGCTCTTCCGGTTCCGGTGTAATGGCGCGCACGTCAACTGTCTGACCAAAATCGAGTCCGGGGCAACCTTTTGCAATTTCCACTGCTTCCGCTAGGCTTCCTGCCAGAATAACGAAAAACCCGGCGATTGCTTCCTTGGATTCTGCGAATGGGCCGTCTATCACGGTGCTCTTGCTGATGAGCCTCTTTCCTTGGTGGGCTAAGGGACCGCCATGTTTGAACCTGCCCTCCTTACTCAGTTTCTCGAACCACGCAGTGAACTGGGCCATACGGGGTTCAATCTCTTCCGCAGACAATTCCTTATGCCAACCGGTATTTCGGAATAGCAAAATATACTCTGAAGTTGCAGCTTCGGTGCTCATGAACATTTTGCTCGGCTCAAGATTCGGCATTTGCCGGCGACCCAAATTTGGGTGTAAGTCGTCGTCGGTCCAACGCCGGTGTTCGCGTCGTGGACAGTTTTACCCCGTCAACCGGAAGATTGGCCAACAGAGAATAGTCTATGGCCGCTAAAGCCAGCTCCAGTTGAGGAGCCGGCCCAGGAGGTTCGTTTGCCGCAGATCGCATCATTCTGAGTGCGATCGCAAGATGGACTAAGCCAAAATCAATATTCATATCACAGCATCGACGAATAGCGCAGCCACGTTTGAGACAACGATCAAAAATTTCTTGCGACGCAAGTTCCAGAAAGCGCTTATCTCGGATTTGTTATGATCTCAAGAACGAACGCACCCAGAAGATTAGCTTAGTACATAGCTCCTACCAGTGCGCGGTGTTGTAAGCTCGCCTGACACAGTTTTATAGAACTCGCATTTAACTGGATCCCACATCGGACCTTTTGTTAGTCACATTGCCCCGTTCGACCAGAACCAACTCTCTTAACGTT
>JAFAXJ010000046.1 GCA_019241095.1 Verrucomicrobiota bacterium
ATATGGATACCACTGCAGTCCAAGAAATCCCGCCCGGTAAAGAGTCGAAAGAGCGACCGCGATATTTGAATCAACATCGGCATCGGAACTCCCATTTGATCTTCGCACACCATCTAACATTTGTGAAAAACTAACCGATTCAGGCCATCGCGAACAAACTACCTCAAGAGCAAAGCCCACAATCGGGTTAGGAGTTTCGATCTCAGATCCTTTAGGCCGGCGAAAAACAAAGGTGTCATTATTCCGCGTAAAAGTAGCATCACAAGTCGCGTGAACCTGTGATATGCGATCTAACCGAACATCTGAGGAAAGCTCCATTTGATCGTGACATAACAAGGTTTGGCGAAATGCGCAGCCGCGTAAGAAATCTTTGTACTGTTCGCGCACAATCTCGTCCGCCTCGGCCAACTCATGCAGCTTCTCGAGTACTCCCGGACGAAATTTGGACGGATCAAGGTCCGCCGGCATCGCTTCACCGACGAAACGAAGACGGTAATGCCCTGCCTCTTGCATAAATTCATGAAAATAGAACGGCTGATTAACATCACTGAGGTCATCATGAAAAAAGGCTTCATCCATATACTTCATGCTGCGTTCAAACTGCAATTTCAGCACGTCTGCATAACAATCCTGTTCCAGCTCAGATTCGGCTAGGAACTTTAGAAGGACGCGTGCTTGTCCAACTTTATCGGCAACAGTTTCGAATCGAGATACATGATATCGCATCATCCCGCGGGCTAGATCGCGTAAGTGATTACCAGGATAAGCATTGTAACTGACATACGCAATCCCTTGCGGCCTGAGAAGATCACGACAGATCTCGAGAATCCGTTTTCTAACAGGAGCAGCTACCCAGGAATACAGCCCATGAGCGATGATGTAATCAAATGTGCCAAATGAGCTGACGCTAAGATCCGAAATGTCCATCGATTCAAGCTGGATGTTTTTTAGATCCAGTTGAGTTGCTAGTGCTCTTCCTGCTGCAATAGGACGTTGCGCCAAATCCAGCCCGACAAATTCACTGTCCGGGTAATCATATGCTATGGGAAGTAAATTCCCGCCAGCTCCGCAGCCAAGTTCGAGCACTCGACATCGATCAATCCTCTCCGGCTGCATGCCTCGTAGAAACGCTACTGTCGAAGTCCGTCTTGGGTGAGTTTGAGGGTATGCGCCGGAAGGATAAAGCACCTTGTCGTAAGTAGTTGCATACTGGGCGCCCATGCTTTTGAGCGTGCGACAGCGCAATAGAACTCGACAAGCCAAAACGGATTTTGTCTTCTCGCGTTCAAAGAAATGTTTTCTGCTGACGACTTACTTAAGCCAATTTCCGAGGCTGAACCCTGTGGTATCGATTTATCTTACGATCCAGCACTGCAGGAATTGGAAGTACTGGCCCGTGGAAAACCCGAGACTCAGTTTTCTTCCGCGGAAGAGCCAGATTGGAAAGAGTTGCGTACTCGATGCCTTCACCTGTTCTCACAATCGAAAGATTTGCGCGTGGCCGTTACCCTTTCCGTGGCCCTGCTGGCACTGGAGGGAATCCCTTCTTTCAAAGAGAGCTTGGCGCTGATCAACGGACTCCTGACCCAATTTTGGGACTCGATCTATCCCCAACTTGATCCCGAGGATGATAACGATCCCCTTCAGCGCATGAATATTATTGCAACGCTCGCAACTCCGCTCGGAACTTACGGCGATCCGCTGCGTGTCATTGAGCGGTTAAGGGCTGCCCCATTGTGCAGCTCCATTCAGATGGGCCGGCATAGTTACTCAGATATCTTGCGTGCTGAGGCTGGCGGCTCCCAAACATCAACTACACCGGCTCAGATCGAAGCCGCTTTCCGTGATTCGGATCCGGAAAAAATTGTTGAGATTTATTTAGCTCTTGGCGACTCAATACAGATAACGGAGGAGATGGACGAATTTCTCACCGCCAAAGTCGGAGCCTCCCAAGCCCCTGATCTATCTCCGCTGGGCAACGAGGTGAAAGCGATCCGGAAACGTGTAGCTCCCTTTGTTTCTTCTGCTCAAAACGTGGTCAGGATCGAGCCCCACGAAAGCTCAGTTGCGGATACACCTGCTACGAGTGGGCATGCGCCGGAAACCCCCGTCTCAGGCGAGATTCGGTCACGTGCTGACGTAATCAAAATGATCGAGAAAATCTGTTCCTATTACTCTCAGTATGAGCCTTCCAGCCCAGTCCCCTTGATCCTGCGGCGCGCTGCGCGAATCGCAGAAATGGATTTTATGCAGATCATCCAGGACCTCTCTCCTGATGCAATACCGCAGATCCGCGGAATTACAGGTGAGTCAGAGCCATCATAACTGTTTTTGTCGCTCAAGATGGGCTGCATCTTCGTGGCAACCAGAACGATTTGCGCTCTCCCGCGTACGAGCTGGATGAGTGTCACGGGCTTTGACGGCTCGGCAGGAGCCTTGCCGCGGTTTTTTTGAACCAGACAATCTTAGAAAGCAATTGACGTAATCTCCAGAATTTGGCGTAATCTTCATCTCGCGTGTGATCACGGCTTTTCGATTGAATGCAATAGTGCCTGGAACCTGCAAGAACACAGTAAAGATAGCTGTGTCCCAGTCGAATAGCCGCTGTCGTCCGCTTAACCGAAATTTGCTACTTCTTTAGTTCTATTCCTGTAGCCCTGAACGTCTGATAAATCATCACTATGCCAAAAGCGAGCAGCCAAAAGTTCATCGCCAGAAATCGCGCCCCGCGGGTTCAGATTGAATACGATGTGGAGGTTTATGGTGCACAAAAGAAAATAGAACTACCATTCGTGATGGGCGTGCTGGCGGATCTCTCCGGCAAACCGGCTGATCCTCTGGCGCCGGTAGCAGACCGTAAGTTTCTGGAGATCGATATAGACAACTTTGACGATCGTTTAAGGGCGGCAAAACCTCGGGTTGCCTTCAGTGTTCCTAACACTCTTACCGGACAGGGCAACCTGAGTGTTGATGTCACCTTCGAAAGCTTAGATGATTTTTCGCCCGGCGCAGTAGCACGCAAAGTTGAGCCGTTAAACAAGCTGCTTACCGCGAGGAATCAACTGAGTAATCTTATCACTTACATGGACGGGAAAACAGGCGCTGAAGAACTCGTGAAAAAAGTCTTGGCCGATCCGGGATTGCTGAACGCTCTAGCTTCTAGTCCTAACCCTACATCACAAAGCACAACTGAAACCGCTTCTTAATCGTTATGGCAGAAGAGAATATTCAGACGCAGACCGCAGTGGCGCCTGCTACAACGACTTTCGAACCGACCGAATTCGAAGCCTTACTCAACAAAGAGTTCAAACCAAAAACGGATGAGGCCAAAACTGCCGTCCAGACGGCCGTCAAGACCTTAGCAGAGCAGGCTTTGGGCGCTACCGCGCTCGTTTCGGATGATGTTCTCCAAACTATACAGGCTCTAGTCGGAGAACTGGATCGAAAGCTCTCGGAACAGATCAATGTTATAATCCACAACGAAGAGTTTAAAAAGCTTGAGGGGACCTGGCGCGGATTATATCACCTGGTCAGCAATACCGAAACAGACGAGATGCTTAAAATCCGGGTGATGAACATTTCGAAACCGGATTTGGCCAGAACGCTAAAGAAATATAAAGGTACTGCTTGGGATCAGAGCCCGATTTTCAAAAAGGTTTACGAGGATGAATATGGATCTCCGGGCGGACAGCCCTATGGATGTCTGGTTGGAGATTATTATTTCAACCACCAAGCCCCTGACACTGAGCTATTGACAGGTATGGCTCAGATCGCAGCAGCAGCTCATGCTCCGTTCATCAGTGCTGCTGCACCCTCGGTGATGAACATGGACTCCTGGCGGGAATTGAGCGATCCGAGAGATCTTACAAAAATATTCCAAACTCCGGAATATGCAGCTTGGCGCTCTTTAAGAGATTCAGAAGACTCACGCTACCTCGGTCTTACAATGCCGCGATTTCTTGCACGGATGCCGTATGGCGCGAAAACTAACCCGGTGGACGATTTTGCGTTTGAAGAGGATGTGGAAGGTGCTGACCATAGTAAATATTGCTGGGCTAACTCGGCTTTCGCTATGGCTACTAACATCACACGAGCTTTCAAGCTTTATGGTTGGTGCGCGCAGATTCGTGGTACCGAAAGCGGCGGTATGATCGAAGGCTTGCCGGTCCACACGTTTCCAACCGATGACGGTGGCGTTGATATGAAATGTCCTACCGAGATCGCTATCACGGACCGCCGCGAAGCGGAGTTGGCTAAGAACGGGTTTATGCCCCTTTCTCACTACAAAAATACGGATTATGCCGTGTTTATCGGCGCCCAATCATTGCAGAAACCGGCCGTATACGACGACCCGGATGCCACGGCGAACGCCAACCTTGCAGCTCGCTTACCTTATCTTTTTGCTACATGCCGTTTTGCACACTACCTGAAATGTATGGTCCGGGATAAGATCGGCTCTTTCAAAGAACGATCAGATATGGAACGCTGGCTGAACGACTGGATCAAACTGTTCTGCGTGGATGGCAGCACTGCTTCTGAAAGTCAGAAAGCCCGGAGACCGCTAGCGGACGCCTCGGTGGAAGTGACAGAGGTAGAAGGCAACCCTGGATATTACAACTCCAAATTTTTTCTCCGTCCTCATTATCAATTAGAAGGCCTGACGGTATCACTTCGGCTTGTTTCCAAGCTACCTTCGGCTAAAGG
>JAFAXJ010000163.1 GCA_019241095.1 Verrucomicrobiota bacterium
ATCGGTACAGTACGAGCGCTGACCTCACGAAAATCCAACACAATTGCTCTGCCATCTTCTCCAAAGACTGAGGAGGCCTGATCGAGCAGCCCGCATTGAACTCCTACAAACTCGTTTTCTGCTTTTTGACAAATTTTAGCCAAGGTCATCGGCTCAAGGCTCAGGTCGTAAAGCTTCAGGGCTGCCAACGCAGTGGCGACCTCGAAAGCTGCCGAACTCGATAAGCCCCATCCGAGAGGTAAAGTGCTCGTAACGTGCAGTCGGAGGCCGCCGATATGCAATCCCATTTCACGTAAGGCCCAGACCGTACCTAATGGGTAATTGGCCCAAGCGGAATCGCCTGCGAGCCGCTCCGGCCTAACCAACGATGCGGTCGCATGAAGTCGATTGGTCTCCGAACTGACCTCTAGAACCTCGTCATCGAGATGTTCCGCCCGGATAGTCACGCCCAGGTCGATAGCTGCCGACATAACAAGCCCCTCGTTATAGTCGGTGTGATTGCCTAACAGCTCAACGCGTCCAGGAGCAAACGAAACAACGGATATAGCCATGAACTTTTCTGATTCCTATTGTGCCGGCAGAGCTGGAATGGCTTTTCACCAGAAAAGCCGGTCGTTCGAGGGGAGTCGGTCTGGCAACTTAGGCGTTGCTGAATATGGTGCGCAAGGAATTTTAACGGTTCTGCAGAGATTACATGCTCCATCTATAGGAATAGATGCGAATCAAAAGTGTAAGGCTATCGTAATTTTTGGCGTTACAAGAAAAATAAGTAACCACCTCCTCTCTCCCCTCAGCCGCAACCAGGATCGAACAATGCACCCTATCAACGAGCTTATCTGGATCGATTATATCATCATTGCAATCTACTTTGCCTTTGTTATCGGGATAGGCTTTGTCCTCAGACAGCGGGTCAAGACCAGTGAGGATTTTCTTCTGTCGGGCAGATCAATTCCAGCGTGGATTGCAGGTTTGGCTTTTTTGTCTGCTAACCTGGGGGCGCAAGAAGTGATCGGAATGGCAGCTTCCGGCGCGAAGTACGGAATTTCTACCAGCCATTTCTACTGGTTAGGCGCGATTCCCGCGATGGTGTTTGTGGGCATTTTCATGATGCCCTTTTATTATGGGTCAAGGGCTAAGTCGGTGCCTGATTATCTGTCGCTGAGATATGATGAAAAGACTCGCGCGTTCAATGCTTTGACGTTTGCCGCTATGACGATGATGTCCTCGGGAATCTCCATGTATGCGATGGCGTTACTACTCCAAACAATTCACATTTTCGACGCTCCGTTCCGAGCGTTGGGACTGCCGAGTTCATGGGTATTTCATGTCAGCATCGTCGCTTCAGCCTTGATCGTCCTCGCATATATCTATCTCGGGGGATTGACAAGCGCGATCTATAACGAAGTGATGCAGTTTTTCTTGATCGTGGCTGGCTTTTTTCCCCTTGTCTTTCTTGGGCTCGTTAACGTAGGTGGATGGAAAGGGCTTACCGAAAAACTGCCGGCCGACTATACCCACGCCTGGTACGGCATGCACACTGGGCATAACCTGCTTGGGGTAGAATGGTTTGGATTGGTTATGGGTCTAGGGTTCGTCCTCTCGTTCGGGTATTGGTGCACAGACTTTCTCGTAATTCAACGCGCCATGGCGGCCGATTCAATGGGGTCCGCAAGGCGGGTGCCGCTGATTGCCTCAGTGCCGAAGATGTTTTTCCCGTTCCTGGTTATATTGCCGGGTTTGATTGCTCTGGCACTCACAAAGCCGGTGATGCAGCAACCCACTTTATCTGAAAGGCCTGACCACGCTCCACAGTCTGCGCAGATACAATCCGTACAAGAAGGCATGATCCCGGCTCAGACGAATCCTGTAACGGGTAAGGTTGTCAGGGACAAAAACGGCGAAGTGGTGCTTGATTACAACATGGTGATTCCGAACATGCTGCTCCATTATTTTCCAAGCGGGATGTTGGGACTAGGCCTCACTGCTCTGCTGGCCAGCTTTATGTCCGGGATGGCGGGTAATGTCACCGCATTCAATACGGTCTGGACGTACGATATCTTCAAAGCTTACATACGACGAGACGCTACGGATCAAAATCTGCTTATGGTAGGACAGTTAGCTACCTTTTTTGGCGTCGTGTTTTCGATTGGGGTTGCCTACTTCGTAGCTGCGTTTAACAATATCATGGATGTTTTGCAACTGGTGTTTGCGTTTGTAAACGCACCCCTTTTTGCAACGTTTCTGCTTGGGATGTTCTGGAAGCGCGCTACCGGGCACGGGGCGTTCTTTGGTCTGCTTTGCGGAACACTAGCTGCAGCTCTCCATCATGGCTTGACCATCTCCGAGGGTGCACACCCGGGGGTACAAGGCGCATGGATTGCAACGGTACATACCTATCCGAGTCAGATGGCCCAAAATTTTTATACTGCGATCTTTGCTTGGACTGTCTGCTTCGTCGCAACAATCGTGATAAGCCTCCTGACCAGACCGCGACCGGAAGAGGAATTGAGAGGTCTTGTATATGCCCTGACCGAAAAGTCTCACGAAACGGGTGGACGTTGGTATGCCCGGCCGGTTCCGATGGGGCTAGGAGTCTTGCTACTAACCCTGATACTCAACCTGGTCTTTCGTTAAATTTAGGTACACTTCTATGAACGTCGACCTCCGATATCCTCTCGGTTTTTTGTTCATGGTGTTTGGTGTTATTTTGACTCTGTTCGGACTTTTCTCCGATCAGGCAATGAACGCGCGATCCTTATCAATCAATGTGAATCTCTGGTGGGGATTGTTGATGCTTCTTTTTGGGCTTTTGATGTATTTCTTTGCTTGGAGAACTGATCGAGCCGAACGTGAGCGAATTCGCAGGAGACCCTGAAGCATCCCAGCTTCAGCCTGAGCACTTGGTAGCTGTGATTTCAGCCT
>JAFAXJ010000249.1 GCA_019241095.1 Verrucomicrobiota bacterium
TCGATTGCCGTATCTTTGCAGCCCCTGGACTGCGTTTCCGCCTCCGAAATGATAATGACCGCAATCGAATACCAAACCCAACACCTGCGGATCCGTCAGCGACATGAGTTTGGCAAGCTCAACTGGAGTTTCGACGTAACCTGCGCAATGATGATGAAAAGCGGTGCGAAGTCCGGTTTTTTCCTTGACGGCCTCGGTCACCTTCATCGCTCCTTCAGCATAGACCTGCCACTCCGAGTCGTTCAAACCCATTTCAGGAGTTATGCGCCCTGCGTTTCTCGTACGCTCGGCAACCCTGCCATTCTCATCCGCAAGGATTATCAAAGGCAGAGAGCCCTCTACTTCAGCCATTAAACGGGAGGTGCGAACTGCAATCTCGACACCAGCCTCGTGGAAAGCTGGATCTTTGAGAAACACCGGCACAAAAGCGCCTAGGAGAACGAGATTACGCCGATGAATTTCTTGGGCGAGTTTCTTAGGCTCGGTCGGCATGAATCCCCAATCTCCCAATTCTGTCCCGGCATACCCGGTCTCAGCGATTTCGTTCAGAACTTGGATGTAGCCGGGAGCTTCACCTTCCAGATCAAATTCGAGCGCGCCCCAGGAACATGGAGCATTTGCTATCTTTATCATAATGGCAAAAGAGCCCCGAGGCCACAAACCGGCATGGGAGGAGCCCTATTTGTCCAGTCCGCCGAAGCAAAGGTATTTTATCTCAAGGTATTCCTCAATCCCGTAATGGGATCCTTCGCGGCCGAGCCCGGATTCTTTGACCCCGCCAAAAGGTGCAACTTCGTTTGAGATCAAGCCAGTATTGATGCCTACCATTCCGGATTCCAAACCCTCAGCGACCCTCCAGATGCGGCCGACATCGCGACCATAAAAGTAACTCGCAAGACCGAACTCGGTATTATTGGCCTGCTGTATGGCCTGCTCGTCTGTTTCAAAACGGAAAAGCGGCGCAACGGGACCGAAAGTTTCTTCTCTGGCGACTTTCATTTTGATCGTCACATCGGCCAGGACGGTTGGCTCAAAAAAGGTCTGACCGAGAGCATGCCGTTTACCGCCTAAAAGGATACGGGCTCCTTGAGAAACGGCATCTTCGATGTGCTCCTCAACTTTCTCTACGGCTGCTTGATCGATTAGCGGCCCTTGCAGCACTCCTGGCTCCAAACCGTTACCAACTTTAAGCTTCTTGACTGCCGTGACCAGCTTGTTGGCGAAAGCATCGTAAACTCCGGCTTGAACATACAATCGGTTTGCGCAAACACATGTCTGACCGGCATTGCGGTACTTTGAGATGATCGCCCCTTCCACCGCGGCATCCAGGTCGGCATCATCAAAAACGATGAAAGGTGCATTACCTCCTAATTCCAGCGACATCTTTTTGATTGTGTCGGCGCTTTGTTTCATGAGCAAGCGCCCCACTTCGGTTGAGCCAGTAAAGGTCACCTTGCGGACATCAGGGTTGGAGGTCATTTCACCGCCAATCGCTTTGGAACTACCCGTTAAAACGCTAAAAACTCCACCGGGAATTCCAGCGCGTTCAGCCAGTACTGCTAGCGCCAAAGCCGAGTAAGGCGTGGCGTTCGCCGGTTTTGCAACCATTGTGCAACCGGAAGCCAACGCCGGTCCCGCTTTGCGCGTGATCATTGCCGCCGGAAAATTCCAGGGGGTAATGGCGGCGCAGACGCCGATCGGTTGCTTAATGACCACTAGCCGGCGATCGCTCCAGGGTGAGGGGATAGTATCGCCGTAAACTCGTTTGGCCTCCTCGGCGAACCACTCAATAAACGAAGCTGCGTAGGCCACTTCTCCTTTTGCCTCGGCCAGCGGTTTACCTTGTTCCGCCGTCATCAACTTTCCGAGGTCTTCGACGTTTGCCATCATCAAATCCTGCCATCGGCGTAGCAGAATACTTCGTTCTTTGGCCGTTTTACGGCGCCATTCGATGAAGGCCTCCTTTGCCGCATCGATCGCACGCCGTGTTTCCTCCGCGCCCATCATCGGCACAGTCCCCAGAATCTCACCCGTCGCCGGATTGTTGACCTTTAATGTCGCGCGGCTATCTGCGTCGCACCAGCGACCGCCAATGTAAGCCTGCTGGCGGAACAGATCCTGATCTTGCAAAGAAAATGGAGTCATGTTGTAAACTGAATTGTTATTATAACAGGTTTGATATTCGTGTTCATTTCCGGCCTCCTGCTCAAGCGGCTGATAAAATCCACTCGTGAGCCGGATCATTATAGAAATGCCAGACGCGTTTGGGGCCCGCCATGACATTGAAGTAGTAAGATTCGTAACCGTACGGTACAACGACTGGGTGGTAGCCTCGAGGCACAAGGACAACATTGCGGTCTTCAACAACCATTGACTCGTCAATATCGCGCGAATCGGTGTATACGCGTTGAAAAATGAAGCCCTGCGGCGGGTTGATGCGATGATAATAGGTCTCTTCGAGCTGACTCTCGATGGGAACATTATCCACATCGTGTTTGTGCGGCGGATAGCTTGATGAGTTTCCGCTCGGCGTCTTCACCTCAACGATGAGGAGGGATTCTGCCGGCTCGTCCTGCGGCAGAATGTCGCAGACGAAGCGTATGTTGCCGGGTTTTCCGCGTGTACTGCGCCGCATAGTCCCGGGCTCTATGAGCCGGGCGGGAAACTCACCCTGTGCAGGACTGCCCGCCACAGCAATTTCGGCATCGGTCCGCGCCGTGATAACAAGCCTGGTGCGCGGAGGCACGTACACCGCGTAAGGGGCAAAGTCTTCGAAGACGCTCTTGCGCTCACCGATTTCGTCCCAATGAAAATCGCCTGCGCTCGCTGAAACCGTCCCGTGCAAAATGACTGCGCACAATTCGTCAGTATCGTCAGAAAGGGTCAGTGACTTTCCCGGAGTCAGTCGATGGGCAGAAAAACTCACGTACCGCCAACTTGCCGAGTGCGGTGTGACAGAAACAATCTCCTGAGAGTCTTTTTTAGGTTTGATGAGGAGGTTCATGCAACTGTCCCCACTCGGCGCTTTTGTTTTTCTTTACCGCGAATGTACGCCGTACGCGCCTGGCGGACAGATTCGGCGGAAGATTGCTCGGGAACAGCGACTTCCCACCACCACCCACCTTCCTTTGTTGTCCGAGTCTCATCGGTTGCGATGCAGATCAGGTAGGTTCGATCGGCCGCGCGTGCACGCTTGAGGGCCGCTTCCAACTCAGAAAGGTTCGCTACGTTCTCCGAAAGCGCGCCTAATGAAGCGGCATTGGCTGCGAAATCGATATCGGGCGCACCGTGGCCGAATTGCAGACAATCCTCAAACATGTTGTTGAAAGGTTTGCCGCCGCAACTCTGCTGCAGCCGGTTGATGCAACCGTAACCACGATTATCAAGCAGCACTATAATGAGCTTCTTATCGAGCATCACCGACGTAGCGATCTCGTTGTTGAGCATTAGATAGCTGCCATCGCCTACCATCACGATGATCTCCCGATCGGGCCGGGCCATCTTGACGCCTAGTCCTCCCGCAATTTCATAGCCCATACAGGAGTAACCATATTCCATGTGATAGCCTCCCGGAGTAGAGGTGCGCCAGAGCTTGTGCAGTTCGGCCGGAAGCGTGCCGGCTGCGCATACTACGATGTCGTCCACGGTAGAACTGTTACTCGAACGTTGCACGGCTCCTATTACCTCACCATCGTAGGGCAATTCTTCCGGGGTCAGATCACGGCGCTGGGTAATGGTATCGACGGTCGAACGCCATGAAGCGGCTTCAAACTCGGCCCGCCTGCTCCAGGCGGTCTCGGCCTCCCAACGCGGAAGAGCTTTGGTCAGAGACTCTAAGCCAATACGCGCATCTGCTTGCAACGGGATTCCGCGCGCCTTACTCGCATCAAAAGGATTCACATTCAATGACACCAGTTGCGCCTGCGGGAAGAGTGAATTTGATCCGGTCGTAAAGTCCTGCAACCGGGTACCAACAGCGAGAATCAAATCGGCTTCACTGGCGAGAGCGTTGGCCGCTGAAGAGCCGGATACACCCACCGATCCAAGCTGTAGAGGATGATCCCACGGTAAAGAGCCTTTCCCCGCCTGCGTTTCACAGACAGGAACGTGATGACGCTCAGCAAACGCACGCAATGTTTCAGACGCTTCCCCATAGAGCACACCCCCGCCGGCGATGATCACGGGGCACCTAGACGCCATGAGCGCACGCGCGGCGTTTGTCAAGTCCCGCTCGCTTGGGGGCGGCGCTCGAAACTCAATCACCTCGGTCTCAAAAAACTCCGTAGGATAATCATAGGCATCCGTCTGCACATCTTGCGGGAGGGCTAACGTAGCCGGCCCGCACAAAGCAGGGTCTGTCAAGGTTAGCAGAGCGCGTGGAAGTGATGTGAGCAATTGGGCCGGGTGCATGATCCGATCAAAAAAGCGTGAGACCGGCCGGAAACAATCGTTGGCCGAAGCTGTACCGTCACTAAAGTGTTCCACTTGTTGGAGTACCGGATCGGGATCTCTGGAAACAAAGATGTCGCCTGGAAGAAACAGAACAGGTAAACGATTGACGTGAGCCAGCGCCGCGGCCGTAAGCAAGTTAGTCGCCCCGGGACCAATCGATGTGGTGCACGCCATCATCCGCCGACGGAAGTTCGCCTTCGCGAATGCGATGGCGGCATGCGCCATCGCTTGTTCGTTATGTGCGCGATAAGTAGGCATTCCGTCGCGGTAATGATAAAGGGCTTCCCCCATGCCAGCGACATTACCGTGGCCAAAGATTGCGAACACACCGCCAAAAAGCGGAACAATCCGGTCTCCCTGTGGACTTTGAACCCGTGTACGCAACCCAGAGAGGTAGCGCACAAGGGCCTGTGCAGTCGTTAGTCGAACGGTCTCCGCTCTGGCGATCCGCGGGCTCTCAGAAAGCGTTATTGTTTCATTCATTGCTCGAATATCAGAATTCTCCGTTGCTTGTCTGCCCCCTTCTTGGGCACCACAATTGTCAAACATCATGAAGCGCGTCATACAAGATTTCTGCGGGATGCTGCGCGATCCGGCCTACGCCGTCTTTAATCTGGTGCCGGCAACTCGTACCCGGCGCAGCGATGATTGTGTCCGCAGGAGTCGAACGCAGCGCGGGCAGAAGTACAAGTTCGCCGATTTTCATTGAAATGTCGAAGTGCTCTTTCTCGTATCCGAATGATCCAGCCATTCCGCAGCATCCTGACGGAATTACCTGAACCTTGTAATTTATCGGCAATTCAAGCGCTTGTACGGTGGAGGCCAGCGACGCAAGCGATTTTTGATGGCAATGACCATGAAGCCGTATACTACGCGATTCTTCCGTGAATATTTCGCGGGAGATGCGTTTTTTGCCCGCTTCCCGTGCAATGAATTCGTCAATCAATAAGACGTTCTTCGCCAACGCATTGGCGGCGGGTACTAGGCGCTCAGGAACAAGGTCTGGCACTTCGTCACGAAACCCCAATATGGCAGAGGGTTCGATGCCTATGAGCGGACTCTCGGTCGTGACAACGTTCTTTAACGCTTCGACATTGCGGATTGCGAGCGTTTGAGCGTCGCGCAGCAATCCCTTTGAAATTTGTGCGCGCCCGCTATTAAAGTGTTTCGGGATAGCAACCTCGTAGCCCAACCGGTTAAGTAACTGCACTGCTTTGATCCCGGTGTTTTCGTCATTGAAATTTGTAAATTCGTCGCAAAAAAGAAATACCCGCCCGTTTGGGAACGAGCCATTTTTGTTTGCATGAATCTGGTGCCACCGCCTGAGCGGAATCCGGTTTAGCTTGGGGATCGAACGCCCTGGCGCGAAACCCGCAAATCTCTTCAGCAGACCGGCACTGGCCGGATGGACCACCAGGAAGTTAAATAAACTGGGCGCGGTCGAGGCCACAGCCATGGCTCGTGAGAACTCACCAATGAGTCGCGCACGCATCGGAACGCCATGCAGATCATAGCGTTGCTGGAGCCATTCCGCTTTGAGGCGAGCGACGTCCACGTTGGACGGGCACTCCGACTTGCAGCCCTTGCAAGAAAGACAGAGCTCCATCACAGGGCCGATCTCATTACTATCGAAAGGATTGGCCTCCGTTGAACGCGTCAGAACTTCGCGCAAAATATTCGCGCGCGCGCGCGTCGTGTCGCGCTCGTTACGCGTGGCCATGAAACTTGGACACATGGTCCCGCCCATCAGGTGGGATTTGCGACAGTCGCCGGACCCATTACACTTCTCGGCGGCCTGCAAAATGCTACCGGCTTCAGAGAAACGAAGAACCGTTTTGAACGGGCGGTCGGTCTGATTTGGTTCATAGCGCAAATTGGCATCCATCGGCGCTGTGTCGGTGATCTTCCCCGGGTTGAAAATACCTGAAGGATCCCAAGTGTGTTTGATTGCTCGGAAAAGCGCATAGTTTTTCTTACCCACCATAAATGGCAGGAATTCACCGCGCAGGCGACCATCGCCGTGTTCGCCGCTCAAGGCACCGCCGTAGCGCTTAACCAAGTGCGCGACTTCTGTGGCGAGAACTCGGAAAAGTCTGCGGTGTTCCTGGTCCTTTAGGTTCAGAATTGGCCGTAAGTGCAATTCTCCCGAGCCGGCGTGAGCGTAATGAACTGCCGATAGGCGATAGCGACCTAATATTTCGTCGAAGTTCTGCACGTATTCGGGCAGATCATGTGGATCGATTGCGGTATCCTCGATGACTGCAACCGGTTTAGCATCTCCAGGAATATTTGAAAGCAGACCCAGGGCAGCCTTTCGCAAGTTCCACACACGATTTTGATCTGAACCCCAAATAATCGGATAGTGATAGCCCAAACCGGCAGCACGTAATTCAGCTTCCAATTCGCCGGCTACGGCGGCCACCCCTTCTCGTGTCAGTCCTCCCAGTTCCACGGCAAGGATCGCGCCCGGATCTCCTTGGACAAAAAAGCGGTTCTGTCTCTGTTCCAGATTGGCCTTTGTGCACTCAAGAATGTTGTTATCCATCAACTCGCAAGCACGCGGTTCATGGCGCAAAGCCACAAGATTAGCGCGCAAAGCCTCGTCAATAGTGGCACAATGAATACAAACGAGCGCACTTACGGGAGGGGGGAGCGGTTCGCAAGCAAGGGTTATCTCAGTCAAAAACGCCAGAGTTCCTTCAGAACCGGCCAAAAGCCGACAGAAATTGAAGGGCGGACCGTCCGAGGTAAAAGGCGCACAGTCTGCCAGCATGTCGATTGCATAACCTGTATTACGGCGGTGAATCGTTTTCTTCGGGAACTCGCGTGCAATCTCGGAACGATTGACAGAATCGCCGAGCAATTGTTTCGTCTGACGGTAGATCGAAGACTCGAGTGTTTCCCCCGCACATTTCGCCTCGAATTCCTCGGGTGAAAGCGGCCCGAATTCTGCGATCGAACCATCACTCAAAACTGCTCTGGCAGCTAACAGATGGTCCCGTGTGCTCCCGTACACAATGGAGTTGGAGCCACAGGAATTATTGCCGACCATTCCGCCGATCATGCAACGATTCTGGGTGGATGTTTCGGGTGCGAAAAAAGTCCCGTACTGAGCAAGCGCAATATTAAGCTCGTTTCGTACAACACCGGGCTGCACGCGTACGCGACGCCCGGTCGCATCAGCTTCCAGAATTCGAGTAAAATGGTGCGACACGTCGACGACAATGCCGCCTCCAACGACTTGCCCCGCAAGCGATGTGCCTGCCGTTCTCGGGATCAGCGACGTACCGCAATTCCTCGCGAAACGGACGAGCTTGCAGATATCGCTTTCGGTCTTTGGCAGCGCGACCGCCGCTGGCATCTCGCGATAGACGGAAGCATCAGTGGCATAAAGTGTCCGCATCACCGAATCGTAATGAAGCGATCCTTGCAGTTCGTCGGCAAGCTGTTGAAAATCGGAGAGACTTGGTGGCATGATGAGGCTTGCGTATTATCGATCGAGATTCCTAACCAGCATCAATCTTCGAACGAGCGACCTGTCCGATTCACGGTGACTTCGCGAATAACTTCTGTATTCGTTCGTTTAACCGCGGAGGGGACATTTGGAACGTTTCCAGGAGATAATCATTTGGGGCTGACTCACCCCAGCGGTCTTCGATGCCGAAACGGATCACTCGCCTCGGAGAAGCTTCAGAGAGGATTTCCGCGACCAAACCTCCTAAACCGCCATAGATTGAATGCTCTTCTACGGTAACCACTAGCTTGACCCTTTCGGATGCGGCCACGATCTCCTCTTTGTTTACAGGTTTGATCGATGGCACATGGAGGACCCCAGCCGAAATCCCTTCATTCTGCAACGACTCGGCCGCCTGCAAGCACCGGGCGCTTTGAGGCCCGGTCGAAATGATCAGTACATCTGATCCGGTCCTGAGCGAAATCGTCTTCCCGGGAACAAAACGATACTGGTCTTCAAAAATGTCTCGGGACGCATCCCGCGCCAAGCGTACAAATACCGGTCCGTCGTAATCGGTTGCCCAACGAATAATTGCTTCACCTTCGATCGCATCTGCCGGAGCGAGTACAGTCATGTCGGGCATAGCGCGCATGATGGCCAGATCCTGAACGTCCTGGTGGGTCTTGCCCGTGAGCCCCGTCAACAGTCCGGCGTAAGCCGCGCCGATCTTCACGTTAGCATGCGTCTGGGCCACTAACATCCGGACGGGGTCAATCGCCCGGTGCGTGAAAAAGACCGTAAACGACGAAAGCCATGGCACAAAGCCCAGGGAAGCCAGCCCAACCGCAACCCCCACGCAATTTTGTTCTGCAATTCCCATCTGCAGAAATCTCTCCGGGTATGCTTTCGCAAACTTGTCTGCCTTTGTCGAGTTGGCCAAATCGGCATCCAGCACGAGAACATTGGGATTCGTCAAAGCAAGGGACACAAGCGTATCGCCAAATACATCGCGCAACGCTTTCATACCGCCATCTCCTGGATCCCGAGTTCCTTGGCTACAGTTCTAAGTTCCTCGTCGGTTGCGACCTTGGAATGCCATTCGTGTTTACCCTCGGTAAACTGGACCCCTTTGCCCTTGATCGTGTGAGCAATGATCAACGTCGGTCGTTCGGAGTCTCCTGACGCCTTTGCGCTCTCCAGAGCCGGCACGATCTGCGAAAAGTCGTGCCCATCGATCTCGGTGCAATGCCAGCCCAGTTTTTCGAAAACTCCTCTCAGATCAGTTCCTGACCAAGGATCGCGACGATCGCCGCGATGCGTCTCGTTCATTGCAAGCACCCATCCGAACTGCTGCAGGCCGTTCCAATCCAGAATAGCAGTCAGATTTCCTAATTTGTATCTTGGAGCAATATGAAGGGCTTCCCAAATCATCCCTTCCTGAAGTTCCCCGTCCCCTATCATGACGAAAGTGTGAAACTTCTGGCCCCGCATCCGGGCGCCCAGAGCGATGCCCAGGCCAACCGACAGGCCTTGCCCCAACGACCCTGTCGATGTCTCAAGTCCGGGTAACCTCGTAACATCGGGATGGCCTTGAAGCCGCGATCCTCCTTTGTCAAAGGTCTTGAGTTCTTCAACAGGAAGAAACCCACGCAACGCCATAACCGCATACTGCCCGATGGAAGAATGCCCTTTAGAAAGAATAAATCTGTCCCGCTCCGGCCATTTGGGATCGTCTGACCTGATTTTCATCACGCGGAAATAAAGGGCTACCAGAATATCCATGGCGGAGAATGGTCCACCGACATGCCCAGCTCCGCTCCCGGCAACGGTACTGATGGCCAGCCACCGTCCCTTCCGTGCTAGCCCCTCTAGCTCTTGATAATCCGTCCTGCTGCTCATATTTTATCTCTAGTTCCTTATTCTCCTACTAAACTCATGACTACTTGCTCCCGGCCTTACGGGTTGCGAAGATGCTCGCCCTGCAGGACTCCTGACTGCTCACTTACTACCGCGATGCTTTAATTGATCGATAATGACTGCACCAACGATAATGCAGCCTTTAATTATTTGTTGCCAGTACGCCGATACATTCATCAGATCGAGAATATTGTTCAATACCCCAATGATCAGCGCTCCAACAATTGTTCCGGCAACTGTTCCTATGCCACCGGCCGATAGAGAAGTGCCGCCGATGACCGCGGCCGCAATGGCATCGAGTTCATAACCGACCCCAAGCCCCGGTTGCCCTGAACCGATCCGGGACGAAACTACCAATCCGGCGATTCCCGCCAGGAAAGCCGCATAGACGTAAATGAGCATCTTGTAAAGGCCAGTATTGATGCCAGAAACTCGCGCGGCCTGTTCATTGCCCCCTATCGCATAAACATATTTGCCGAATTTGGTGCGGGCATACAGAATGTGTGTAATGACTGCCATAACTACCAGGATGACAATCGGAACCGGGATACCAAAGATATCGCCCTGCCCGATGAAATTATATTGGTCGGTTAGGTCGGATATTGGACGACCGCTGGTGTAAAGCATAGCCGCGCCGCGCACTGCTGTATAGGTCCCTAAGGTAGCGATAAACGGGGGGATCTTCGCTTTCGCAACGAGACTGCCGTTAATTAAACCTATTAGGGCGCCAACCAGACAGGCAGCTAACACCGGCACAATCAAGGGCACATGGAGACCGTGGTAAAACGGAGTGGAATATTCCGGGTCCTGCGCCAGGCTTGCTGCAACAACTGCAGTCAAGCCAACGACAGAGCCGGAAGAAAGGTCGATGCCGGCGCTAACGATCACCCCGGTAACGCCAAGGGCAATCAGGCCGACCACGGACATCTGTCGCACAATATTAATGAGATTTGTACTGCTAACAAATGCAGGTGACAGAATTGAGGCCACCAGAACCATGGCGGCAAATATCAAGAAAATACCGTATTTGCTGAAGATGCTCTGGATCAGATGACTGCTCCGTTGCCGGGATCCAGCTTCCCTTGCGGTAATTACTGCAGGATTGTTCATAACATTCCTCTCATGCAACCATACTATCGGCTAAATGCATTCCTGTAGCCATTTGCAGAATTTTCTCCTGGGTCGCCTCTTTGCGTGAAAGCTCGCCTACTTTATCTCCTTCGTGCATAACCATAATCCGGTCGCTCATCCCCAACACTTCCGGCAGCTCCGAGGAGACCATGATAATCGCCTTACCAGCCCGAACAAACTCTGTCATAAGCCGGTAAATCTCCGACTTGGCGCCCACGTCAATCCCGCGGGTTGGCTCGTCTAATATCAGCAGATCCGGTTCGGTTAAGAGCCAGCGTGAGATCAGTACTTTCTGCTGGTTGCCGCCCGACAGGTTTTTGATAATTTGCAGCAAGCTCGGCGTTTTGATCCGCATTAACGTCCGCATCTTTTCGCAATCCTTCTCAATCTTTTTAAACCGTATGAAGGGCCCCAGAAGATATTTGTTTATGTTCGCAATAAATATATTTTCGCGAACACTGGCGTTCAGATACAAACCTGTCAGTTTCCTATCTTCGGTCAGTAAAGCCATACCAGACCTAATGGCGTCAGCCGGCGAGTTGATTTTGATCGGCTTCTGCTTGATTTTTACGGTTCCGCTTGTGGGCCTGGTAACACCAAAAACCCCCTCTATCAGTTCAGTTCGTCCGGCCCCCATCAGACCTGCGACTCCGAGAATCTCGCCGCGTCTGACCTGGAAACTAACATTGCGAAAACCTTTTCCACTTAGGTTTTGAACATCAAGCAAAACCGGGCCGGCATCGGTTGTTTCCTTGTGAAACATGTCCGTAAGTGTGCGTCCAACCATCCTTTCGATGAGAATGTTATGGTTCATCTCGGTGGTCGCTTCTGTACAAATATATTGACCATCGCGGAAAACCGTAACCTCGTCAGTTATCTTAAAAACCTCATCCATTTTATGGGTGATGTAGATAACTGCACACCCGTGTGATTTTAGCGATCGAATGATATTAAATAATCCTTCCACCTCAGCCTCGGTAATAGCCGAGGTAGGCTCGTCCATAATGATCAAGTCCGAGTTATAGGAAACAGCTTTCGCGATTTCGGCCAGCTGAACATTGGCGATACTTAGATTGGACATCTTGGCTGTCGGTTTAATTTTAATATGAAGCCGGTCTAACAATTCCGCAGCCATCCGATTCATTTTGCGCGTGTCAACCAAGCCATACCAAGTCAGGGGTTCACGGCCTAGATAGATATTTTCGGCAACGGTCATTTCGGGAATTGGGCTCAATTCCTGGTGAATCATCGAAATACCCTTGGACAAGGCATAATGGGTATTGGTGATATTCAGCCGCTCACCCTTAAATGTTATGCTGCCTGAATCCGGTGCATAGATGCCAATCAAACATTTCATTAACGTGGATTTGCCTGCACCGTTTTCGCCCATCAGCGCATGCACCGCGCCCCTGCGGGCGCGGAGTTCTACATCGTTAAGAGCACGGACTCCCGGGAATTGCTTGGAAATATGCTCCATAGTAAGCACATAGTCGTTTTCCATAGCTCGATCCTCTCTCGTGTGATGACCGCCGATCCACCAACTCCGGTAGATCGGCGGCTCAACTGAACTCACTTCATGAACGACTTGAAATTTTCTTTCGTGATTTTCTGATATGGAATCCAGATGTGGCCGTCCACGACTTTTGGATTGGGCTCATTCTTTGCCATCAGATAGGCTGCATTAACAGCCTCTTCACCCTGGGCGACAGGATCCTGGAACACGGTATTATTTAGTTCGCCTTTACCCATTGACTCCAAAGCATCATGGCTGCCATCCGTGCCGCCAACAGGGATTTTACCGAGTTTTCCGGCTGCCTTGATGGCCTGCAGGGCGCCCAACGCCATCTCGTCGTTGTTTGAGGCGACTCCGTCGATCTCTTGCCCGGACGCCAGCCAATTTTCCATGATGGTCTTGCCCTGATCGCGTTCCCAGTTTCCCGTTTGTTCACGCACAATCTTTACTTCCGGGAACTTTTCTTTGGCGACTTGCTTGATGCCATCGGTACGCCCGATAGCGGCTTCATTGTCCAACTCACCCATGAGTATGACCAGATTTCCCTTGCCATCCATCGCTTTACCGAGTTCTTCCATGTTCATAATTCCGGCTTCGATGGACTTTGAGCCGCAATACACAACACCCTTCGGAAGGTTTGCTGGCTCACGGTTGACGTAAACCAAGGGCTTTTTCGCTTTCACGACAGCTTTGGTCATTGGCCCGGTCGCGGCGGTATCGACCGGAAGGATGACTATAGCATCCATGCCCTGAGCCAGGAAGTTCTCAACCTCGCCTACCTGCTTGGCGGTATCGTTGTTGGCATCGACAATAGTGAGCTCCACATCGGGATGGGTACTGGCCCACTTGGTCATAGCGTCCCGGACATAGGTCAGCCAAACGTCGTCGAACTTGGCCATGGTGACCCCGATTCTAATCTTGGATGGCGCAGCCTGCGCCGGCATGCCGGCCATCGTCATTAATGCGATTGTTGTTAGTAAAAATTTGGCGAGCTTCATTTTTTTCCTCCTAAGGCCATGGCGGCTGCTGCGATCTTCAGGATGCTAATGGGTGTGTGTTTCAATTGAATGTGGGATTGCATGTGAATTGTGCTTTGGATGGGCATGTTCTGCTCCGGATTTATGTTTGGGGGTTAAGCTAGAGGTAAGTCTAGCTGATTTCTCTGACTTAACTAACTGCAACCGATTTAAAATTTAAGTACATTTTGCTTTTTTCTTGGGCTTATCCAACCGCCGATACCCAGGCGCCAGAACTGCTCGACTTATCAATCGCTTCCAGAATTTCCTGGTTTCGCGCTCCGAACTCGAAATCCGGGAAACATTTTTCATCCAGCCCGATAGCTTGAATCAGGTCGTACACCTCGAAGACCTTCATATCGAAGTAGCCGAGCCCGCCTCCGGCAAAATCAAAGCCAAAAAATGCCGAATATTGAGGAACTTGCGATCCGCAATAAATGGTCGTAAAGCCACGGTCGCGCTTTACTTCTCTCATTCGGAAGACCTGAAGCTCGTTAAATCTTTCGCCGTTGTTGACGATTGTACCTTCGGTTCCCGAGATCTCCCAAAACATTCCAAAGACGCGACCGGCACAGATGCGGGAAGCCTCAATGACACCCGCAGCGCCGGAAGAAAATTTCACTAAGGATTGTATCTGATCCTCGTTCTCAACCGAGCGCTTTTTGGCGTCCGCGGTCACCTTGCTCCCGTAGCCCGCATCAAAATCAGGGAGCGGCCGCTCTTTGAAAATCGTCTGCGCCTGTGCGGAAACCGCATTGATATCGCCCATAAGAAATTGCGCGACGGAAACGGCATGAGCACCGAGGTCACCCAGCGCCCCAGTGCCTGCCAGCTCCCTTGAGCAACGCCAAGACCACGGCAAATAAGGGTCGTTGAAGAAGCCCTGATCAAATCTGCCTCGAAAACGCACCGCTTGACCGATTTCTCCACGCTCGATGATCTG
>JAFAXJ010000332.1 GCA_019241095.1 Verrucomicrobiota bacterium
TCTTTAGAGTGCGTATCCGTGCAATGGTTGAGGACTTCGAAGAGATTTCAAGCCGTGCTCGGGCGGAATATGCCTCCACACCTTGCTAAGCTCCCGTTCCGGGTGGTATTCGTTATCGATGAGTTGCGAACGGGAGCTTAGCGCGGCAGAAGGCTATATTGAGCTCGGAATGTATGCTGAGGCGTGGGCGCAACTCGATGAGCTTCCAGCATCAGAGCAGGATCGATTCGAAACGTTGCGTATGCGCATCGACATCAAGATGCGCGAACGCCAATGGAAAACCGCCCTTCGTCTAAGCGCCAACTTCTCCAAGCTCCATCCTACAGCTGCATACGGTCACATCCACATGGCTTTCTGTCTTCATGAATTAGGACATACCGCCGAAGCCAAAAAGACGCTGCTTGAAGGCCCGCCTTCTCTTTTAGACGAGCCGACATATTACTATAACCTGGCTTGCTATGAATCGATTCTTGGTAATCTTGATCAGGCGAAAGCCTATTTGAGAGCCAGTTTTCGGTTGGACAAGAGTTTTCGTGAAATGGCGAAACTCGATCCGGATTTGCATGCCATAAGAAACGAGATTTAGACGTGATACGCTAGCTGACGGGGCTGAGCATCTTTTCAATTCATGGACTTGGGACCGTTGGTTGCTGCGTTTGAAGCTAATTTCCTGCAGCACGAAGAATTGGGGGCTTCGTTGTGTATCTGGCACGAGGGCAAACCGGTAGTGAACCTGAGCGGCGGGTTCTGCGATCGGGACAGAACGATCCCCTGGACCGAGGAGACGCCGGTTCTCATCTGGTCAGCAACCAAAGGTCTGGCCTCAGCGTGCCTTATTGACGCGGCTTTCAAAAATCAGATCGACTTCAATCGACGGGTTGTCGATTTCTGGCCAGAGTACGGCCAAGCGGGAAAGCAAGAAACGACGCTGCGCCATGTTCTCTCTCATCAAGCCGGACAACCTGCCCTGCGTGATCCGACCATTTCTATTTTGGACTATGAATTGGTAATAGCACAGCTAGAAAATCAGCAACCTTTCTGGAAGCCAGGAACAGCTCATGGCTATCACGCCCGTACATTCGGATTTTTAGTCGATGAAATCCTTCGCAGAATCGTGCCTGGAATGACATTAAGCCGCTATTTTCACGAGGTATTTGGCCATCCGTTGAAGCTTCGGCTTTGGATTGGGGTGCCAGAGGTGGTACTTCCTGAAGTAGCACCGATTTTCGCCCCACGCAGAGCGCGCCTCGGAAGTCTCGAAGACCCCTTCTACGAATCTTTGGGTCACCCGGGATCCCTTTCCCGTTCAGCCTTTTCCACACCGGCGGGTCTCCAACTAGCGTCTCAGATGAACGTTGCCCGGATTCAACATCACTCGCTTCCTTCAATCGGGGGTATTGGCACAGCGAAAAGTTTGGCGGCTTTTTATGAAAATCTATTTTCGACCGGGTACGTAGTGGACCAGATCTCAATTATCCAGAGTTCAGGTTTAGACGAGGTGTTGCGTATCGACACCGCCTTTGGAATCGGTTACATGATGGATCCGATTCTGAAGGGTCGAAAGGTGCGAAATCTCTTTGGTCCTTCAGAAAAGGCTTTAGGCCAGCCCGGCGCTGGTGGCAGTCATGCATTCTTCGATCAGGAGAACAGGGTAGCGTTTGCGTACGTTATGAATCAAATGGAACCAGGTATCTTTCCCAATGAGAAATCTCTCCGATTGATGAGGCTGTTCTATGCTAGTTGTGCGCAACGCTGAATTTACAATACAAACCGAAGGTCAAGGGTTTTATGAAATTACAAACCGCGTCCGCAGATTCATTAATGAAATGAATGTGCGAAACGGGTTAATCACTGTGCTTATCAAACATACGGGCGCAAGCTTGATTATATTTGAGAACGCCGACGAAAGCGCGAGAACTGATCTCGAATCCTTTTTTAAACGATTGATACCGGAAAGGTCCGAGTATTTCACCCATACCCTTGAAGGCCCTGATGACATGCCCAGTCATATCAGGATGGTGCTTACTCGAACCTCTGAAACTATCCCGATCGATAAGGGAATGCTTCAACTCGGTACCTGGCAAGGGATCTTCATTTACGAACATCGCCGCCGCTCGGTATCTCGCTCCATCGCTTTAGGAGTTATCGGAGAAATAGCATGAGCTTTGCGCCGGCTGAGCCGATTCTGATTCTTTCTGACCTGCATCTTGGACATCGAGCGTCACGCATCAAAGCGCCTGATCAGTTGTTGGATGTTTTGAGTGCATCTAAGTCCGTCATCTTTAATGGCGATACGGCCGAGATGCGGCACACGGAAGATAGACCGATCGGTCGAAAACTTGCCGCCGAACTGGCTCGCGTATGCCATCAAATTGGAACCCGCTCATTTTTCATCAATGGTAATCATGACCCAACCATTTCTAACACTAACCATTTTGACTTGGTGCAAGGCGCGGTTCTGGTCACTCATGGCGACATTCTCTTTTTAGGAGTTGCTCCCTGGAGCCGCGAAGCAAAACATTACCTAAAGAAACACCAGCAGATCCTGACCGATTTAGGTCCTGACGCGTTCAATGACTTCGAGAAACGACTCCTGGCCAGCAAGCGCACTGCGCTGGAATTGCAAATGATAGAAGAGCCACTGACGCCGGTGCGGACAGCCCGGCACCGGTTTTTTCTCCGTCAACTCTGGCCTCCCAAGCGGCTTGTAATGATCGCGAAAGCTTGGCTGGAAACTCCGGAGAAGGCTTGCGACCTGGGGCGAGTCTTTCGACCACAAGCTCGTTTCATCATCGTCGGTCACACTCACTATCCAGGCGTCTGGAAACAATCACCTCGGATTGTGATCAATACGGGAAGTTTCATTCCCTATTTCGAAGCAAACGCAGTCTTGATCGAAAATGGCCGGCTTACGGTTCATAAGATTGAATCGGTCGCGAAGAAGTTTGTTTTAGGGAAGAAATTGGCACATTTTGCAATCGCCAGGATGAACGCCATTGAAGGGTACTGAAGGTCGCGGACATCTAATTGAAGGATGGAAATTTTTAAGGTATGTGAGCTTAACGAAGCCGAACATAACCGTCGGGTTTTCAGTCATGTCGCCGGCGAATATGCTGCCAGCCAGGGCCTCCAGTTGCCAGAAAAGAGGGCTCTCGAA